>NZ_JBEOWF010000007.1:0-273259 GCF_040295925.1 Streptomyces sp. NPDC002588 | reverse complement strand
CGTCGGACTCGGGTCGGGCGGCGGCGGCCCGGCCCGGCCGGGGCCGCGGCGCGACCGGCACCTGCCCCCAGGCCACCACATGACCGGCGGGCGCCCACAGGGTGTCCTCGGCGAGCACGGCCCGCACCGTCCAGCCCGTCTCCACGCCGGCCGGCAGGTCCGCCGGGGGCGGCGGCAGCTTCACCTCCGCCGACCCGCCCGCCCCGAGCGCGGGCACCGCGAGGCCTCCCGAGGCGACCGTCTCGCCGTCGGCCTCGAACGTCCAGGCGAACGCCAGTGCAGACAGGTCCGCGAAGTCCTGCTTGTTGGTGACGCGGACGGTGCCGCCGCCGGAGCCCTCGATGCCGACCGGCTCGATCACCTTCTTGAACTCGACCAGGCCGGGGGAGGGGGTGCGGTCGGGGAGAACCAGGCCGTCGCAGACGAAGTTCCCGTCGTGCAGTTCCTCGCCGAAGTCCCCGCCGTAGGCGTAGCCGAGCTCCGGGTGGCGGACGCCGTGGTCGATCCACTCCCAGACGAAGCCGCCCTGCACCCTGTCGTGCGCTTCGAAGATCCGCTGGTAGTCGGCGAGTCCGCCGGGCCCGTTGCCCATGGCGTGTGCGTACTCGCAGAGGATGAAGGGGAGTTCGCGACGGCGCAGGGTGCCGCCGTCCAGCCGGCGGCCGATCCGGTCGACCTCCGCGTGGTCGGCGTACATCCGTGAATAGAGGTCCGTGTCACGGCAGTTCCAGTCGCCCTCGTAGTGCACGAGGCGGGAGGAGTCGCGGGCGTGGATCCACTCCGCCATCGCGGTCAGGCCGCGTCCGGTACCGGCCTCGTTGCCGAGGGACCAGATCACCACCGAGGGGTGGTTCTTGTCCCGCTCGACCATGCGGGCGGCCCGGTCGAGCAGGGCCGGGGTCCAGCGGTCGTCGTCGACGGGGTTGTCCCGCCAGTCCTGCTCGACGAAGCCGTGGGTCTCCAGGTCGCATTCGTCGATCACCCACAGGCCGTACTCGTCGCACAGGTCGAGGAAGGCCGGGTGCGGCGGGTAGTGCGAGGTGCGGACGGCGTTGACGTTGTGCCGCTTCATCAGCAGCACGTCCTCGCGCATCGTCTCCAGGTCCAGGGCGCGGCCCCGCTCCGGATGCCACTCGTGCCGGTTGACGCCCTTGAAGAGCACCGGTCGGCCGTTCACCTTGATCAGCCCGTCGGCCAGCTCCACCGTGCGGAAGCCGATGCGCAACGGCACCCGCTCACCCTCGGTCGTGAGGACACCGTCGTACAGCTCCGGGGTCTCCGCGGTCCACGGCCGGACGGGGACCGTGACGGTCTCCCCGGTCGCGACATCGATGTCGAGCGCGGGCACGGACACCCGCCCGTCGACGTCGGAGTCGACGCGCAGGGTGCCCTCGCCCGTGACATGGTCGTAGGAGGCGTGCACGAAGAAGTCGCCCACGGCGTTCGCCGGCCGGTGCAGCAGGGTCACGTCACGGAAGATGCCCGGCAGCCACCACTGGTCCTGGTCCTCCAGGTAGGAGCCCGCCGACCACTGGTGGACACGGACCGCCAGTACATTGCCCACGGTCTTCAGCAGATCGCCGACCGCGAACTCGTGCGCCAGCCGCGAGCCCTTGAACTCGCCGAGCTCCGTGCCGTTCAGCCACACCCGGGCGCAGGACTCGACACCGTCGAAGCGCAGTACGGCGCCGCCCTCCGACCGGCCGGGCCAGTCCGCGGGCAGGTCGAAGACCCGCAGATGGTCACCGGTCGGGTTCTCGGTCGGGACGCGGGGCGGGTCGACCGGGAAGGGGTAGAGGTGGTTGGTGTAGACCGGCGAGCCGAAGGCGCCGTCGCCCTGCAGGACCCAGTGGCCGGGGACGGTGACCTCGGCCCAGTCACCGGCGTCGTACGCCTCCGCGGCGAACGAGTCGTCCTCGGCGTCCGCGGTCGGTGACAGACGCAGCCGCCACATGCCGTTCAGCGAAAGCGACTTCGCGTCCGAGGACGGGTACCAGGCGCGGGGCGCAAGCGCCCCGACGCCCGGTGAGACGTCCTCGACGTAGCCGATGTCCGTGGAGGTGGTACCGGTGGTGCGGAAGGACATCTGTCTCCAGGTGGTGAGAGGAAGTGGGCAGGAAGAGGAAGAGGTCAGCCCTTGATTCCGGTCTGGGCGATCCCCTGCACCAGCCAGCGCTGGAGGAAGAGGAACACGAACAGCAGGGGCAGGATGGAGATGGCGGTCGCCATGAAGATCTGGTGGAACACGACGGTCTGCGCGGTGGTGTAGTTGGAGAGCGCCACCTGTACGGTCCACGCGTTCGGGTCCTGTCCGATGACCAGTGGCCACAGGAAGGAGTTCCAGCCGTTGATGAAGGTGATGGTCGCGATCGCCGCGAAGAAGTTCAGCGAGTTGGGCACCACGACGCGCCAGTACGCGCCCCAGTAGCCGAGCCCGTCCACGCGTGCCGCCTCCTCCAGCTCCTTGGGGAACCCCAGGAAGTACTGCCGGAAGAGGAAGCAGGTGAAACCACTGAACAGGCCCGGAATGATGAGACCTCGGTAACTGTCCACCCAGCCGAGCGACGAGACCAGCACGAAGCTGGGCACGAAGGTGACGGCGGTCGGGACCATCAGGGTCCCCAGGACGGCATAGAAGATCTTGTTCGCGTGCCGGTACGGGATGCGGGCCAGGGCGTACCCCGCGAGGGAGCACACCAGCAGGACGCCGGTGGTGTGCAGGACGGCGACGACCGCGGAGTTCCACATCGACCGCGCGAACGGCACCGACGTGTCGTTCCAGACGTCGCCGACGTTGCCCCATTCCAGGTGCGTCGGGAAGAACTTCCAGTGCTCCCCGGTGATGTCGGCGTCGGTGGAGAGGGCGTTGCGGACCAGCAGGTAGAACGGGATCAGGAAGAGGAGGGCGGCGACACCGGTGGCGAGGTAGAGGCCGGTGCTGCTCATCACGCCGCGGCCGCGGCGGGACCTGGTCTCGGGTATCTCGGGCGTTGTGGTGGTCACTTGGACTCCTCCCCCCTTCCGAAGCCCATGATCTTGCCCTGGAACAGGGTGACGACACAGATGAGGACGGTCAGGATGACGGCGCCCGCGCTGCCGGCGCCGTAGTCCTGGTTCTCACCCAGGGCGGTGTAGTAGAGCTCGACGAGGGGCGGGCGGCCCCAGGTCGTCTTGGACAGCAGGTTGTAGAACTCGTCGAACGCCTGGTAGGCGGCGATGAGCAGCAGCAGGATCACCGCGGTCGAGGTGGCCCGCAGCTGGGGCAGCGTGATGTACCGGAAGGTCTGCCAGCCCGGCTTGGCGCCGTCGATGGCGGCGGCCTCGTACAGCTCCCCGGGGATGTTCTGCAGCGCCGCCAGGAAGAGGATCATGTAGAAGCCGGACTGCAGCCACAGCCGTGCGGTGACGATGACCAGCCAGTACCAGGGCGGGTCCGGGGTGATCAGCCAGGCGATGTTGTCGATCCCGAACCAGGCGAGGACCGTGTTCGCGAGGCCGAAGCGGACCCCGTTGAAGATGGACATCTTCCAGATCAGCGCGGCAGCGACGTAGGAGCAGGCGGTCGGCAGGAAGAAGACCGAGCGGAAGAACGCCCGCATGAACCGCAGCCGGTTCACCAGCAGGGCGAGGCCCAGCGACACCGCCCAGGTGGTGGGGACGATGAAGGCGGCGAACACGGTGAAGGTGCCGAGTGAACCGACGAAGTCGTCGTTCGTCAGCATGTACGAGTAGTTGTCGAAGCCGATGAACTTGTCCGGCGTGACGGTGAAGCGGGCGTCGAAGAAGCTGAGCCAGATGCTCCAGCCGATGGGCACGTAGATGAAGATCAGCAGTCCGACGAGGAACGGTCCGCAGAAGAGCCAGAAGTTGAAGGTGCTGCTGCCCCGCAGCCCCCGCCGCGACTTGGCCGGGGAGGCCTTCGCCGGGGCGGGGCTCGCGAGGTCGAGCTTGGTGGTCGTCGACATGTCGTGGTCCGCCCGCCGGCCTATCCGAAGAGCTTCTTGAGCTCACGGTTCACGGCCGTGTCCGCCTTGTCGAGGGAGGCCTCCGGGTCACCGCCCTTGCGGACGCTGTTGGCGAAGACGTCCTCCAGCGCGGTGATCATGGCCTGGGTCCAGCCGATGTTGTCGAAGTGCCCGAACTCGTTGAAGAGCTTGACACCTTCGGCGGGCAGACCCGACTTCAGCTTGGTGGCGGACTGGGCGATGGAGGTGCGGGGCGGGATGTGGAAGCCGTAGGAGGTGGCCCAGTCCTCCTGGTACTTCTTCTGCTCGATCCACAGCCACTTGACGTACTCCTTGGCCGCGTCGACGTTCTTGCCCTTGGCGTTGACGAACATCGACCAACCGCCGTTGTAGACGGACTGCTTGCCGGAGCCGGTCGTCTTCGGGAAGGGGAAGATCCCGATGTCGTCGCCGAGCGTCTTCTGGAACTGGGGCATCGCCCACATCCCGCAGAACTGGATCGCGCACAGGCCCTGGTTGAGCGCGGAGGGGTCCCAGTAGTCGGTCGGGGCGCCGAGGAGAAGGTCGCCGCTGGTGAACAGCTTGCGCATCTTCTTGATTCCGTCGACGACGCCGTCCGTGTGGTAGGCGATCTGGTTCTTGTCGTCGAGGGTGTCCGCGCCGGCCGACCAGATCATCGGGTTGATGACCGCGTGCAGGTCGTTGCCGAGGTACAGGCCCTTGACCTTGCCGGTGGTGAGCTTGGCGGCGGCCTCGATCAGCTCGTCGAGGGTCTCCGGAACCTTCACTCCGGCCTTCTCCAGCAGCGACGGCCGGTAGAAGAAGAACTGCGGGTCGTCGATCATGCGGACGCCGTAGATCTTCCCGTCGACCGTGTGCGAGGCGATGTCGGCCGGGTTGAAGTCGTCCTTGACCGGGTCGATGATGTCGGTCAGGTCCGCCACCTGCCCGCTCTTGACCATCTGGATCTGCGGGTGGAACTCGAACAGGTCGGGCGCGTTGTCGGTGAGCAGTGTCGCGAACAGCTTGTTCTCGAAGTCGGCGGCGGTGATCCACTGCGTGGTCACGTTCGCGTCGTCGTACGCCTTCGCATAGCGCTTGATGGCCTGCTCGGTTCCTTCCTCGCCGTAGGCGTGGAAGTACTGGGCGAGGTGCGTGCCGGAACCGCCGCTTCCTCTGCCGTTGTTGCCGCCGCAGGCGGCGAGTGTGCCGGCCGCCGCCATGCCCGCGGCGGCCCGGAAGAGAGAGCGGCGGGAGAAGTTGCTGTTGCTCATTGCCGACATGGATGACGTCCTTGTCTCGAAGTGCGGCTACGGCTCGGTGGATCGGCGTCAGGTGGCTCGATTCCTGTCGCGGAGCGGGACGTTAACCTTCGGCTAAGGCTTCGGCAAGGGGTTGGACGAAGCCTGTTCGAAGCGTTGTGATCCGTTCGGGATGGCGAACGGAAGCGGTTGCGGGGGCGGGTGTAGAGCGGCTGTGGCTGGGTAACGCGGGCGCACAGAAGGCGAGTTGCGCGGGGGCCCGCGGGGGAGCCGGGAGACGTCGGCGGAGTGCGCCCGGGATGGCCGCGGGCAGGGTGAAGAGGGCCGCCGGGTCAGGATCCGGCGGCCCTCGCTCAGGGGGCGGTCACCCGCCCGTACCGAACGGCCTCGCTGACGAACCGTCCGCCGGCTCACCGGCGAACGGCGGCCGGCGCCCCCGTAAGGGCGCGGGGCGCCGTAACGGCACCCCCGTGAGGGTGATGGCGGCCGCCGAGGGGGCGGGCCGGTCGGTGCGCGTCACCAGTGCGTCCCTTCCATCGCCGTGAGGCGATGCGGTTCGCCGGTTCACGACTGCGGTGCGGTACGGCTCCTCGCTGCGATCGTGCGTTTGGTGCTCCGCTGCCCGACGGACTGCAGCGCCCCTTCCAGCGCGAACGTCGCCGCACCCAGACACGCCGGGTCGGTGGGGATCGGGGAGAGGACGATCCGGTTGGCGGCCAGCGGCCGTTTCAGCGCGTGCCGGGCGATGGCCACCCGCACCTCCTCGAGAAGGGGTTCGCCGAGCCGGGCGGCGACCCAGCTGCTCAGGACGACCACCTCCGGGTTGAGCACGTTGACCAGGTTGGCGATGCCGGCGCCGAGGTAACGGGCGGTGTCCTGCAGTACCTTGACCGCCACCGGGTCCTTCGCGGCGATCGCGGCCGCCAGCGCGTCGATGGTCGAGGTCTGGTCCTCGGCGTGCAACAGAGGACTTTCCGCGCTGAGTTCACGCAGGTTCTGCATGATGCCGGGCGCGCCGACATAGGCTTCCACGCAGCCGTGGTTGCCGCAGCGGCACAGCCGCCCGTCGAGCACGAGCGTCGTGTGCCCCCACTCGCCGGCGCTGTTGCTGACCCCCCGGTGCAGTCCGCCGCCGAGGACGAGTCCGGCGCCGACGCCCGTCCCGAGGTTGACCACGACCGCGTCCCCGTGCCCGCGCGCCGCCCCGAACCACAGCTCGGCGACCGCGCCGGCCCGCAGCGGATTGTCCAAGTACAGGGGATACGCGATGTGTTCGGAGAGCAGGTCGAGCAACGGCACGTCGTGCCAGTCCCAGTTGGGCGCGTACTCGGAGATGCCCGTGTCCCGGTCCACCTGCCCCGGCACGCTCACCCCGACGCCGAGGACCCGGGCGCCCTCCACCCCGGCCTGCGCGACCGCGGAGCCGACGGCCGCGGTGACATGGCCCACCACCTGCTCCGGGCGGTTCTCGCCGGGACGCATGTCCTCCTCGGCGCGGGCCAGCACGTTCAGCGCCAGGTCGAACAGCTCGACATGGACGTACGTCTCCGCGATGTCGACGCCGATCAACGCGCCCCCCGACGCGTTGACGGCCACGAGGCCCCGGGGGCGGCCGCCCGCCGAGTCCTCGAACCCGACCTCCGTGATCATGCGGAGGTCGAGCAGCTCGCCGACGAGGGTGGCGACGGTCGCGAGGGAGAGTCCGGTGGCGGCCGCCAGCTCCTGCCGGGAGGTGGGCGAGGCAGCGATGATCTGGCGCAGCACCTCGTAACGGTTCGCGGTGCGGATGTCACGTGATGTGCCGCGCTTCATCGGACTCCCTTCGCCACCCGGCACCGGTGACGGCGACGGCACCGGCGCGGCGACAGGCTATGGCGTGGCACGACGTTCGACAAGGGGTTAGGAAAGGGGCTTTATTAAGTCGGGTGACACTCCGGCCGGGCGTGGCCCGTTCAGGTGCCCAGGACGTCCCGGACGAAGGCGTTGGAGAACTTCCCGGCGGGGTCCAGCTCCCGTGCCAGCTCCGCGAAGTCGTCCATGCGGGGATACCGGCCACGGATCACGCCGGCCGGCGTCTC
This sequence comes from Streptomyces sp. NPDC002588, assembly GCF_040295925.1. Lineage (NCBI taxonomy): Bacteria > Bacillati > Actinomycetota > Actinomycetes > Kitasatosporales > Streptomycetaceae > Streptomyces > Streptomyces sp. NPDC002588. Next base: position 265,954 of record NZ_JBEOWF010000007.1, on the reverse strand, counting down.
GAACACCTTCCCCCAGTGCGGCCGCGGCGAGAACGGCTCCAGTGCGGCCTCCACCGCCCGCACCACCGGCAGCACGGCCTCGGTGTCCGCGATCCAGGTGAAATGCACCGCCACCGTGTCCCGGCCGTGGGCCGGGCTCAGCCACTGCTCGTCGGCGGCGACGGTCCGCACCTCGCAGGTCTGCAGGACACGGGCGACCGTCTCCCGGATCCCGTCGATCGCATACAGCATGTCGACTGCCGTCGACCGAGGCAGCAGGTACTCGCTCTGCAGCTCCTCCCCGCTGCTCGGCGTGAACTCCGCGCGGAAGTGCGGCAGCCGCTCGTGCCACGGTCCCGGCACCCCGAACTGCTCGGTGCAGTTGACGGCCGGCATCCCCGGGACCGGATGCAGCGCCTCGGTGGCGGGCGCCGCCCACGGGAAGCCGGCGAGCGGCTGGTCGGTGCGCCGCTTCAGCCATACCTGCCGGAATCCGGGCGCACCCCAGTCCGTGAACAGGCTCACGCTGTACGCGGCCCCCGCCACCGATTCGAAGTCCAGCCCCTCCAGGGGGAGTTCGGTGAACAGGTGCTGTTCGACCTCGTAGCCAGGCTCCAGGTCCAGGGTGAGCGAGGTGACCACGCCGAGCGCGCCCAGCGAGGTCACGGCCCCGCCGAACCGGGGATCGTCCCGCCCGATGACGACGGTCGAACCGTCCGCGGTGACGAGTTCGACCTCGCGCACGGCCGAGGCGAGCGAGCCGTTGCCCACCCCCGACCCGTGGGTGCCGGTGGCCACCGAGCCGGCCACGGAGATGTGCGGCAGGGACGCCATGTTCGGCAGCGCGAGCCCGTGCGCGTGCACCCGCCGGGCCAGCTCCGCGTACCGGACCCCGCCGCCGACCCGCACGGTCCGGGCCGCCGAGTCCACCTCCACCTCGGCGGGCAGCGCGTCCAGCGACAGCAGCACGCCGTCCGCGCCCGGCTCGGCGATCCGGTTGAAGGAGTGCCCGCTGCCCAGCACCCGTACCCGCCCGGCGCCCGCGACCAGCGCGCGCAGCGCGTCCGGCGAGGCCGGGCGGCGCCGCTCGCCGGCGGCGAAGACGATGTTGCCCGCCCAATTGCGCCACGCCCCGCCCGCCGCCCCGGCCGCCACATCCCCGCCTGCCGCATACCCGCCCGGCTCCACCCCGTCCGTCACTGCCTCGCCCATACGCCCGCCACCCCATCCCGAAGAGATCGAGAACCCGGAATTCCCTGGTCGAACCTACCCTGCCCGCAACACGAGGCCCCCCGCCCCCACCCCCGTGCCCGCGGGGGCATACCGTGAGGAGTCGTACGTCTGAGCCGGGAGGAGAGATCGGGATGGGCAGCCGTACCGCGCTGGTCGAGGATCTGATGGAGCGGTTTCCGCATGTTCCGCGGGAGGCCGTCTTCAAGGAGGACCTGCTGCGCGGGGGAGTGGCCTTCGACCCCTCCGCCCTCAGCGACAACGAGTCGGGCGAGGTCAAGCCGAAGTCGTACTTCATCTTCTCCTTCGACCACGGCACCCTGCCCGAGCTCGGCGAGGCCGCGCTGCGCCGCCCACCGGAGGAGATCATCCTCACCGGCGGGCCCTACGGCCTGCGGCGCACGGTCGTGTCCGTGCGGGTGAATCCCGCCTCGCCCTACCGGGTGGCGGCCGACGACGAGGGGCTCCTCGGGCTCTACCTCGACGGCACGCGCATCGCGGACGTCGGCGTGCCGCCGATGCCCGAGTACTACCGGCACACGCTGTCCAACGGGAAGTCCGTGATGGAGGTGGCCCCGACCATCCAGTGGGGCTACCTGATCTACCTGACCGTCTTCCGGGTCTGCCAGTACTTCGGCGCCAAGGAGGAGTGCCAGTACTGCGACATCAACCACAACTGGCGTCAGCACAAGGCCGCCGGTCGACCGTACACAGGAGTCAAGGACGTCGAGGAGGTCCTCGAAGCCCTGGAGATCATCGACCGGTACGACACCGCGAAGGTGTCCACCGCCTACACCCTGACCGGCGGAGCGATCACCAAGACCGTCGCCGGGCGCGACGAGGCCGACTTCTACGGCCATTACGCCAAGGCGATCGAGGAGCGCTTCCCGGGCCGCTGGATCGGCAAGGTCGTGGCCCAGGCGCTGCCGCGCGACGACGTGCAGCGGTTCAAGGACTACGGCGTGCAGATCTACCACCCCAACTACGAGGTGTGGGACCGGCGGCTGTTCGAGCTGTACTGCCCGGGCAAGGAGCGCTACGTCGGCCGCGACGAGTGGCACAGGCGGATCCTGGACTCCGCCGAGGTCTTCGGCGCGCGCAACGTCATCCCCAACTTCGTGGCGGGAGTGGAGATGGCCGAGCCGTTCGGCTTCACCACCGTCGACGAGGCGATCGCCTCGACCACCGAGGGACTGCGCTTCTTCATGTCCCAGGGCATCACGCCCCGCTTCACCACCTGGTGCCCGGAGCCCACCACCCCGCTCGGCAAGGCCAACCCGCAGGGCGCGCCGCTGGAGTACCACATCCGTCTGCTCGAGGCCTACCGGGCCACGATGGACGAGTTCGGCCTCTCCTCGCCCCCCGGCTACGGCCCGCCCGGTCCCGGCCGTGCGGTGTTCTCCGTGAGTTCGTTCATGGACAGTCTTCCGGCACAGGAGACGGCGGCCGTATAGTCCCCGCACGGTGCCCGCGTCGGCGACCGGCTCGGAAGGGTTCCCGGAAGGTTTTTCTCACTCTCCGGGCCGGAGTTGAGTGAAAACGCGCTCCGCGTCCGTACCACAGGGCACAGGAGTGGGTGCGGCAATCTGTCCGGACGTCCTTACATGACATCTGAACAGGGCGCTTGTCAGTTGTGTGAGAAACGTGAAATCCTCGGTGCCTGCCGCGAGGTTCCCCCCAACTCCTTTGCCCTCATGGTGAGTTGACCTCGCATTTGGATGCAGGAGACCCATGCCCGACCTGCCGACACCGAAGGACGCCGCGGAGGCCGCACTGTTCTCCGAGTGCTGGGACGCCGTCCTTTCGTACGCGGATCTGTGCACCTCCGGCTCGACCGCGGCCAACCAGCTGGCCCGCGAGGCGTTCGCGCTCGGCATATACGAGGCCCGCGCCGCCGAGGACGGTACCGCTCGCGGCGCGGGCCGCCGCTCGTCGCGGCTGCCCCGGATCCCCCTGCTGCTGACCGCGGTACGCAACACGGCGGCCGCCTGGGAGGCCGAGGGACAGGGCCACAAACTCGACCCCGACCTGCGCCTGTGGCTCAACTCGGACAAGGCCTGGCGCTACACCGGCCCGCCGCTGAGCCGCCCCATCGCCCTGCGCGGCCTGCGCGACATGGGCGAGGCGGACGCCACCCTGCTGTGGCTCGCGGAGGTGGAGGCACTGCCGCTGCGCTCCGTCGTGCGCCGCCAGGGACTGGACCCGGACACCTCAGTCGAGGAACTCAACCAGGTCCGCGGCCTGTTCCGGGACCGGTGCCACCGCAACCACCTCGACACGCCGATGAGCGCCGAGTGCCGCTCCTACGTCCGGCTGCTCGACGCCGTCACCCGCTCACCCGGCGCCGAGACCCCCGACGACCTCTCCCGGCACCTGGCCACCTGCGTGGAGTGCGCCGAGGCCGCGGCCTGTCTCAGGCTGCACGGCGGCGGACTGCCGGCCGCCCTCGCGGGCGGGGTCGTCGGCTGGGGCGGGCTCGCCTACCTGGAGCGCCGCCGCCGGGCCGCCGAGGTCCGCCTCGGCGCCGGGCGTCCGGACGCGCCGGACCCGGAGCGCGAGGCGGAACGGGCCGCAGCGAGCAGCGCCCGGCTGCGGCGCGGCGGGCTGCTCCTCGCCGCCGTGCTGGTCTCCGGGGCGGCGCTAGCCGCGTCGCTGATGCCGTTCGGCGACGGTGACATGGACACCGGCGCGCAGGGCGGCCCCACGGACAGCAGCCCGGTCGCGGGCCCCGGCTCGTTCCCGGCGTCCGGTACGCCCTCGGCCTCCGCCCGGCCGTCCGCCGGCTCCCCGGCACCGTCGGACAGCGGTACGACGGGCACCGGCGGCTCCACCGGCGACGAGAAGTCCGACCCCGAACCGCAGGGCACCTCCTCGTCCACCGCCGCCGCGGGCGAGCCGGGCGGCGGGGCCGCCTGCACGGTCGCGTACGACCTCGTCAACCAGTGGCCCGACGGCTTCCAGGCCACCGTGACGGTCACCAGCGCCACCGCCCTGGACTCCTGGCGGGTCGCCTGGTCCTTCCAGGACGGGCAGCACGTCGACCAGATGTGGGACGCGAGCGTCGCCCAGCAGGGCACCCGGGTCACCGCGACCGCCGCCGACTACAACCGCTCCGTCGCCGCGAACGGCACCCTCACCTTCGGCTTCCTCGCCTCGTGGGACGACAAGAACCCGGCACCCGCCGGATTCACCCTCAACGGGCGGACGTGCGAGGGCCCCTGACAGCCCGACAGCCCTGACACCCCGCGCCGCGGGGCTCGTCAGGGCCGGCGTGCCGTCGTGCGCCTCGACCCGCCGACGGATGTTCGCAAGCCCCGATCCGGTGTCCTCGCCCGCCCCGACGCCGGCCGCGTCGGCGAGCGCGGCACCCACGGCGACCTCTCCCGCGCCGCGATCCGGGTCGAGAGCACGCCCACCCGTTTCGGCCGCGTCAGCCTCGACGTGCGGGCGCGGGAGAACGCTCTGGACATCCGGGTCCTGAGGGAGGGGCGGGGCACCGGGGACCTCGTGCCGGCGCGGCTGCGGCTGCCCGGACGCTTCGCGCACTCCCGTGACATACGGGTCGACGGAGCGCCGGCCACGGCCGGGGAGCACGCCGAGGTCCACCTCGATCTTCCGGACGGCACGCCGCTGCTGGTGGCCGTGCAGGGCTGACGGAGAACGGGAAGACCGGGGTCGCCGTAATTCGATGGCGCCGCGGGCCGGGGTACCTCTAGGGTCCATTCCGTCGACCTGGATCCGGGTCCCGATGAGGAGGTGTGACCGATGACTGTCGCCGAGACCGGTGCTGCTCGCCGCAGCCAGACGATCGTCCACTCCACCTCCGTGGCCACCGGCTGACACCTCGACACCTTTCCGCGCGCCCGCGAGCGCGCCGCCGGGGCCACCCCTGTGAAGGGTTCCCCTTGTCTTTCTCCTCCTCTCCTCTTCCCGCCCGTCCGTTCGCCGACTACGGCTGGGACGACGGCTGGGAAGCCGAGTTCGCACCCCACGCCGAGCGGGGGCTGCTGCCCGGCCGCGTCGTCCGGGTCGACCGCGGCCTGTGCGATGTCGTCACCCCGGCGGGCACCGTGCGCGCCGACACCGAGTTCGTCGTCCCCCGCGACCCGATGAAGGTCGTCTGCACCGGGGACTTCGTCGCCCTCGACCCCGACGGCGCCGACCCGCGGTACGTGCGGACCCTGCTGCCGCGCCGTACCGCCTTCGTCCGCTCCACCTCCTCCAAGCGGTCCGAGGGGCAGATCCTCGCCGCCAACGTCGACCACGCCGTGGTCGCGGTCTCGCTGGCCGTCGAACTCGACCTCGGCCGCGTCGAACGCTTCCTCGCCCTGGCCTGGGAGTCCGGCGCCCAGCCCGTGGTCGTGCTCACCAAGGCCGACCTCGTGCCCGACCCGGTGACGCTCGCGCACCTCGTCGAGGACGTGGAGACGACCGCGCCCGGCGTCCCGGTCCGCACCGTCTGCGCCCGCGACGGCGTGGGCGTCGAGGAGCTCGCCGGGCTCCTCGGGCGGGGCACGTCCGTGCTGCTCGGCGCGTCCGGCGCGGGCAAGTCCACACTCGCCAACGCGCTGGTCGGCGCGGACGTGATGGACGTCCGGGCCACCCGCGACATGGACGGCAAGGGGCGGCACACGACCACCACCCGCAACCTGCTGCCGAGGCCCGGCGGGGGCGTCCTCATCGACACCCCCGGGCTGCGCGGGGTCGGCCTGTGGGACGCGGGCGGCGGCGTCGGACAGGTCTTCTCCGAGATCGAGGAGATCGCCCGGGACTGCCGGTTCCACGACTGCGCGCACGAGTCCGAACCGGGGTGCGCGGTGCTCGCCGCCGTCGACGACGGGGACCTGCCCGTGCGCCGGCTGGAGAGCTACCGCAAGCTCGTCCGGGAGAACCAGTGGATCGTCGCCAAGTCCGACGCCCGGGCCCGGGCCGACATCCGCCGGGACTGGAAACGCAAGGGGGCCGAGGGCCGGGCGGCCCACGAGGCCAAGCGGGGCCGGGGGCCGTGGCGGCCCGCGCCTCCCCGGTAGCAGCGCCATGTCCGATTTCCGCTAGCAGGACCCCCGTCGCGGGCGAACACTGGAACCCATGACGGACCAGGAAACCCGCTACGACACGGCGTACGACACGCGCTACGAGGCGGTGCGCAGCCGGGACGCCCGTTTCGACGGCGCGTTCTTCTTCGCCGTCGAGACGACCGGCATCTACTGCCGGCCCAGCTGCCCCGCCGTCACACCGAAACGGCACAACGTGCGGTTCTTCCCGACGGCCGCCGCCGCGCAGGGCTCCGGGTTCCGGGCCTGCCGGCGGTGCCGCCCGGACGCCGTGCCCGGCTCCGCCGACTGGAACGCCCGCGCCGACGTCGTGGGCCGCGCCATGCGGCTGATCGGCGACGGGGTCGTCGACCGGGAGGGCGTCGCAGGCCTCGCCGAACGGCTCGGCTACAGCGCCCGCCAGGTGCAGCGCCAGCTGACCGCGGAGCTCGGCGCGGGGCCGGTCGCCCTCGCCCGCGCGCAGCGCGCCCACACCGCCCGGGTCCTCCTCCTGACCACCGGCCTGCCGGTCACCGACATCGCGTTCGCGGCCGGCTTCGCCAGCGTGCGCCAGTTCAACGACACGATCCGCGCCGTGTACGCGGCCACCCCGACCGGGCTGCGGGCGGCCGCCGCGCGCACCTCCCGCCGCGTCGGCACCCCGGTCGCCGGGATCCCGCTGCGACTCGCCCACCGCGGCCCCTACCACGCGGCCTACGTCTTCGACCTGCTGGAACGCGAGGCCGTGGCCGGGGTGGAGGAGGTGAGCGGCCCGGCGGGCGCACGGACGTACCGCCGTACGCTCCGCCTCCCCCACGGCACCGGGATCGTCGCCGTCGGCGAACGGCCCGGCGACCTGGGCCGCGCCCGCGCCCTCCACCCCGGCGGCTGGCTCGACGCCCGGCTGCGCCTGACCGACCCGCGCGACCTCACCACCGCGGTGCAGCGGCTGCGCAGACTGTTCGACCTCGACTCCGACCCGTACGCCGTGGACGAGCGGCTCGGCGCCGACCCGAGGCTCGCCCCGCTGGTGGCCGCCCGGCCCGGACTGCGCGCGCCGGGCGCCGCCGACCCCGAGGAGTACGCCGTACGGGCCCTGGTCGGCCGGGCGGAGGCCGCACGTCTGGTGCAGGCCCACGGCAAGGCCCTGGACGCGCCCTCCGGCACCCTCACCCACCTCTTCCCGGAACCGGCCGCCCTGGCGGAGGCCGTCGGCCCGCTCGCCGTCGCCCTCGCGGACGGCACCGTACGGCTCGACCCGGGCGCCGACCGCGAGGAGGCGCGGGCCGCCCTGCTCGCCGTCCCCGGTCTGTCCGCCCGCACGGTCGCCGCGATCCGGGCGCGCGCCCTCGGCGACCCCGACGTCGCGCTCCCCGGCACCCCTTCCGTCCCCGAGACCTGGCGTCCCTGGCGGACGTACGCCCATCACCACCTGTGCGCAGCGGAGGAAACCCATGTACTGGACTAGCGTCGACAGCCCGCTCGGCCCCCTGTTCCTGACCGCCGACCCCGACGGCGCGCTGACCTCCCTCACCGTGCCCGGGCAGAAGGGCGGGCACATCGTCCAGGACGGCCGCCGGCCCGATCCGGGGCCCTTCCGGGAGACCGAGGAGCAGCTCGCCGCGTACTTCGCCGCCGAACTGAAGGAGTTCCGCCTTCCGCTGCGTGCCGAGGGCACGGAGTTCCGGGAGCGGGTCTGGGCGGCCCTCGACACCGTCCCCTACGGCTCGACCACGACGTACGGCGAGATCGCCGCCCGCGTCGGGGCCTCCCGCGCGGCCGTACGGGCCGTCGGCGGGGCGATCGGCGCCAACCCGCTGCTGATCGTGCGCCCCTGCCACCGTGTGATCGGCGCCGACGGCACCCTGACGGGGTACGCGGGCGGCCTGGACCGCAAGATCCGCCTCCTGGAACTGGAGGGGGTGGCGCGATGGTGAGAAAAGTGCCGTCGGCGCCGCGGGAGACGCCCTCCTGACGGCCGTACGGGGGGCCTTCGGGACCGGTGGGGGACAGGGCCGGAGAAGACCGGCAGGGCCCCCTCCCGGCGTCCGTCAGACGGTCGCCGGTGACCTCCCCGCACCTGCCCTGAACTGGCCTTTCGAGCCGTCCGCCCCTAGGTTCTCCCCATCGCCGGAGGGAGCAGGGGGAAAGCGATGGATCGTCACATACGCACGGTGGACGACGTGTTGACACTGCTGGACGGGCTGTTCGCGCCGGACGCCGACCGGTGGACCGCCGGCGGGGCCGCCTGGTGGGACGGCTTCTACGCGGACCGCTCGAGACCGGTGCCGTTCTTCGTGGCCAAGCCGGACGAGAACCTGGTGTCGTATCTCGACCGCGGCCTGATCGCGCCGGGCCGTGCGCTCGACCTGGGCTGCGGACCGGGCCGCAACGCCCTCCACCTCGCCTCCCGGGGGTTCGAGGTGGACGCCGTCGACCTCTCCCCGACGGCCGTCGCCTGGGCCGAGGACCGGGCCCGCGAGGCGGGTGCGGAGATCCGCTTCCACTGCGGCGACGCCTTCGCCCCCACTGCCGCGGCACCGGGCGGCCCGTACGACCTGATCTACGACTCCGGCTGCTTCCACCACCTGCCCCCGCACCGCCGCATCAGCCACCTCGCCCTGCTCGACCGGGCCCTGGCTCCCGGCGGGCACTTCGCCCTCACCTGCTTCGCGTCCGGGCGGACGGGTTCCGACCTCCCCGACGAGGCCTTCTACCGCCACTCGCGCCTCCAGGGCGGCCTCGCCTACACCCCCGAGTCCCTGCGCCGGATCTTCTCCGGCCTGACCGAGATCGAACTGCGCGCCATGCGCGAGCAGGGCCCCGAGTCCCCGCACTTCGGCGAGTCCTTCCTCTGGACGGCCCTGTTCCGCCGCGCCGCCTAGCACGGGGGTCCGCGGTCAGCCCCACAGGACGGCGCCCAGCCACGCTCCCGTGATCAGCAGGCAGGTGAACAGCTCCGCCAGGACGCTCGAGCCGCCCGAGCGCATGGCCGTGCGCAGGGCCGCGCGGGCCTCGCCGTGGCGGCCCAGCCGCAGCCGCTCGGAGAGGTAGACGCCGGCCATGAAGCCGGGGATCGCGCCGAGCACGGGCAGCAGGAAGAAGCCGATCAGCGCGCCGCTCCCCGCGTACACCGCCATGCGGGGGGTCGCGCCGCTCTCGCGCAGCCGACGGGGCGGCAGGGCCCAGCGCACCACCTGGCTCAGGAACAGCGCGAGCGTGGCACCCACCAGCACCCACCAGGCGACCGGCTGCGGATCCTTCAGCGCCCACCACAGGACCGCGGCCCACACCAGCCACGAGCCCGGCACCCCGGGCACCAGCACTCCGCACAGGCCGAGCAGGATCACCAGTCCGACCAGCAGGAGTTCCCACGCTCCCATCTGCCCAGCCTGCCCGAGTCAGGAGGAAAGCGCAGGTCAGCGCGGGCGAGGGACGAGTCGCGGGGTAAACCCGCCGCGGCACGCCATCGTGATCGCCCCGGCGATCGTCGCCGTATGGTTGTCGTATATGAGTTCGGCGATGGCGCATTTCCGGATGCGCCGTTTTCATCCGGCCCGTGCGGTGGACAATTAGGGGCATGAGCCAGCAGGGGGGAACGCCCACCGGTCCCGAGGACGACTGGTGGGGGCAGTTGTACGACGACTCCACCACCGACACGGGCCCCGCACCCACCGCGGACTCCCTCGACGACCGCTTCGCCTCGGCGTCCGGCGCGGTGCGCTCCGCGGGGGCCGGAGCGGGGGACACCGTGCCCGCGCCGCGGGCGGAACGAGCCGCCGTGCAGGAGGAACCGGCCGACTGGTGGATACGGGAGGACCCGCCGGCCCCCCGCCCCGGCTCAGGCCCGGCCCCCGCACCGTCCCCGGCACCGGAACTCTCACCGCCCCCCGACCGTCCGGCCGTCCCTGACCGTCCGGCCGTCCCCGACCGTCCGGCCGTCCCCGACCGTCCGCCCGCGCCCGTCCACCCGCCTGTTCCCGGCCGCCCGCCGGTCCCCAGCCACCCGCCGGTCCCCGCGCGGCCGCCGGGCGCCGACCCGGGAACGCCGGCCGTCCCGCGCTCCCCGGCGCCTCCCCGCGCGCCCTGGGAACCCCCGCCCGCCACACCGTCCGCGCCCACCACCTTTCCGCCGGGCCCCCTCCCGCCGGGCTTCGCGCACCAGGCCACCCCTCCCGGCCCCGCCCCGAAACCCAGGAGGCCGGCCGCCTCCCCGGCGCCGGGCCGCCCCGCTGCCGCCGGCCCGGCCGCTCCCACCCCCACCGCCCTCGACCTTCCCGCCCTGCGCGACGCAACCTCCCGGGACTACGTCGGGTCGCGGCCGCCCACCTACGACGCCGAGCCCACCGCGCTCCCCGCCGCCGATCCGGACGGGCTGGACGATCTGGTGGCCGACACGGTGCTGGACGGGGCCCGCTACGGGGCCTGTGCGCTGCGGGCCGTGTCCGTGCGGGGGGACTCCGCGCGGTACCGGGGCGAACCACGCCGCGACTCCCTGCTCACCGCCCGCTTCGGCACCGGCGAACAGGCGCTCGTGCTGGTGGCCATGGCGACCGGCGCGCGCGCCACGCCGGGTGCGCACCGGGCCGCCGCCGAGGCGTGCCGGTGGATCGGCCGGGCCGTGGGCCGCAGTCACGTCCGGCTCGCCGAGGACATGAAGGCCGGCCGGCGCGGCGATCTGAAGTCCGGTCTGCACCGCCTCACCGACCGCACCCTCGGCCGTCTGCGGGCCGGCGCCGCCGAACAGGGCCTGGACCCCGACGAGTACACGGCCACCCTGCGCTGCCTCCTGCTGCCCGCCGACCCCGACTGCCGTACCCGCGTGTTCTTCGGCGTCGGCCCCGGCGGGCTGTTCCGGCTGCGGGGCGGGGAGTGGCAGGACATCGAGCCGCGGGCGGCGGATGTCACCGGGGAGCCGGTGGTCGGCTTCGGGTCGCTGCCCGCCGAGACCCCCGAGGGGGACCGGCTCACCATGGACTTCGGCATCCCCACCCCGCCGAGCCCCTACGACCCGCCCCCCGAGCCGCCCCGCGAGCCCTTCCGCTTCCGGGCCTCCGTGGCCCGCCCGGGTGACACCCTCCTGATGTGCACGGGCGGCTTCGCCGACCCCCTGCGCGGCGAACCGGAACTCGCCGCCCACCTCACCACCCGCTGGTCGGACCCCGCCCCGCCCGGTCTCGCCGCGTTCCTCGCCGACACCCAGGTGAGGGTCAAGGGCTACAGCGACGACCGTACGGCGGCGGCCGTCTGGGAGGCGTGAGCGGCGACACCACGAGGCCTGCGCGAAAAACCGTTGGCGGACCACGGCGAACCACTGCTAGCTTCCGGCAGGCCGTGCGAGAGAACGAGGAGGTGGTACCCGTGAACGCAGTATCGACATGGGTGCTCCCCTCCGGGGTCACGGTCGGGCGATAGGTCGTCCGGGAGCGCCGTTCACGAGCCCTCCCGAAAGGCACGACCATGCGATTCACTTCCGAGCAGCGCCTCGACGACGGCGTCCTCGAACGCGAATTCACCCTCGGCGAGATCCCCGGCACCCTGTGGACACCTGAATCCGCCGCACCGGCCCCGCTGGTCCTGATGGCCCACAACAACGGCCTGCCCAAGGCGGAACCCCGGCTGGTGGCCCGGGCCCGGTACACCGCGGCGCGCGGCTACGCGGTGGCCTCCATCGACGCCCCCGGGTGCGGTGACCGGCCCCGTTCCGCCGCCGACGAGCAGGCCCGAGCCGACCTCCGGCGGGCCATGCAGGCGGGTGAGCCGGTCGACGAGATCTTCGAGTCCCTCGTCGGCCCGCTGGTAGAGAACGCGGTCCCGGAATGGCGGACCACTCTGGACGCCCTCCTCTCACTGCCCGGGATCGGCGGCCCGGTCGGGTACTCCGGGGGGTGGACCGCTCTCGGCATCCGGCTGGCGGTGGTCGAGCCGCGCATCGTGGCCGCCGGCTTCTTCGCCGGGGGGTACGTGCCCCGTGCCCAGCGCGAGGAGGCCCGGCAGGTCACCATTCCGCTGCTGTTCCTGCTGCAGTGGGACGACGAGGGGAACCCCCGGCAACGGGCCCTGGACCTGTTCGACGCCTTCGGCAGCAAGGAGAAGACACTGCACGCCAATCCGGGCGGGCACACCGGCACCCCGTGGTTCGAGCTGGAGGACGGGTGCCGCTTCCTGGACCGGCACCTGAAGTGAGACCGGGCCGGTTCCCGATCGGTGACACGGGGGCCGAAGGGAGCTGAGAGACCGTCAGGGCGGTGCATTCCGGCCAACTTCGCCGGTTGTTGCGGTTGCGCGGGCGCACGCCCCTCCCGTGGGCCTCACGCCGCCGTACCGCACCGTTCTCGGCCGCGAACGGGGCCCGTCACCGGTGGCCCGGGCGCCTCGTACGGCCCGGTGCCACCCGTGGTGGGCACCGGGCGGCGGACGCGGCGCCGCCCGGGCGGGCCGCCGGGCGCCGCCCGGGCGGGATGCGCCCCCGGGAGCGCCCCGCACGTCCCGTCGAACATGGCCGAACACCCGGGCGTCGGCGATTCGACATGACTGGCGCGGTGCCCACCGGGCAAGGATCCCCGTGAACGTGTTCGAGCAGGAGGGGAACCGACATCGGCACGCGGGCGGGGGTCATGAAGAGGCAGGCACGAGGCGGCGGTCCGACGGCGATCGCGAGCACCTCGGTTGCACAGCGGCACACGGACACCGCGGAAGGGGACGACACCGTCGACGCCCAGCTCAGCCGCAGACTAGGGAGGGCGGACCTGCGGGCGGTGCCCGAGGCACGCCGGGCGCTGCGCGAACTGCTGCGGGGCTGGGGCAGGCCCGGCCGCTCGGAGACGGCGGAACTGCTCACCAGCGAACTCGTCACCAACGCGCTCGTGCACACCGACGACGACGCGGTCCTGACGGCGACGGTGTCGTCGTCCGGACTCAGGGTGGAGGTGCGGGACTCGGTGCCCCGCCGTCCGCGGCCGTGTGCGCCGGCCGCCGACGACAGCACGAACGGCCGGGGCCTGGTCCTGGTGCAGTCCCTGGCGGACGCGTGGGGGGTGCGGGTGCTGGGCGCCGGGAAGGTCGTCTGGTTCGAACTGGACGCCGAAGCCGCCTGACCGGGGCGCCGGCGACACGGGAAACAGCAAACGGGAAGGGGGCGCGACCCGTCGAGGTCGCGCCCCCTTCCCGTGATGTTCCTCGGTGTTCCCGTGGTGCTGCGGCTGCTGACCGGCCGTCAGCCGAACTGCTGCTCCAGGTCCTTGAGCTTGCGCTCCAGGGAGTCCAGGCGCGGCAGGGCCATGGTGTCGTCCTCGGCGGTGAGGTCGACCGTCATCGACGCGTCGGAACCCTGGCGCACGGGCTGCAGGGAGGGCCGCTGGCGCACGGGGAGCTGTTCCGCCGCGCTGGCTATGGCAGGCTCCGCGGAGACCGCGGCACCGGCGGGCTCCAGCGCCGCCGTCTGGCCCGGCTCCAGCTGACGCCCGCCGCCACCGCCGCCACCGCGGCCCGGCCAGCGGCCGTGGCCCCGGCTGATCGCCTTCAGCTGGGCCCGCTCCAGACGCTGCTCCTCGCGGCGGCGCAGCTTGGCCTCTTCCTTGCGGACCTTGTCGTCGCGGACCTCCTCGACGGCCTCGTCCAGGCTGCGCACGTTCTCCAGCAGCATCAGCGACCAGGCCTTGTAGGTCTCACGCGGAGCCCGCATCCAGCGCACCACGCGGATCTGCGGCAGCGGACGGGGCACCAGGCCCTGCTCGCGCAGCGCGGCGCGGCGGGTCTGCTTCAGGGCCCGGTCGAACAGCACCGCCGCGGAGAGCGACATGCCGGAGAAGAACTGCGGGGCGCCGTCGTGGCCGAGGCCCCTGGGCGCGTGCACCCAGTTGAACCAGGCGGCGGCGCCGGCGAACGTCCACACGAGTATCCGGGAGCCGAGCGCCGCGTCACCGTGGCTGGCCTCGCGCACGGCGAGGACGGAGCAGAACATCGCCGCGCCGTCCAGACCGAACGGCACCAGGTACTCCCAGCCGCCGGTCAGGCCGAGGTTCTGTTCGCCGAAGCCGACCAGGCCGTGGAAGGAGAGCGCGGCGGCGACGGCCGCGCAGCAGAACAGCAGAACATAGGAGGCGGTGCCGTATATGGCCTCCTTGCGCCTGCGGCGCTCCTCGCTGCGCTCCCACGAGTCGTCGCCGCTCGTGTCCTTCCCCGAGGGGCGCTTGCCGCGCGCCAGCACCGCAACCGCCGCCAGCATGCCCAGGAGGAGTACGCCGCCCGGAAGCAGCCAGTTCAGCGATATGTCGGTCAATCTCATCTGGGGTCCCTTGCATTGGGATAGGGCGTAACGCCCGCCATAGTGGCCCAATCCCATCGTCCCTCAGGGGGTTTCGGGGCAAGAGGCCGCCAAGGAAGTGCAAGGGAATGCCCAGGGCGACGTTCTGCTCGAACTGCCGCTTGAGGGGCGGGAGTTGAGTTCGAATAAGACTACCCGTACGGGTGGTTCCACGGAAAGTTCCCGCGACGAGTGAGGAATTTGTGAAGTAACCGTAACCATGGGCGAGCGTAACGGCGGTCTCGTGCGGGTGATCCTACGGGACGCCCGTCGACCCCCGGTCACCGGGGGTGCCTGAGGGGGCCTCAACCGGCCGCGGCCGCCGTGAGCTTGCCGATCCGGTCGGCGTCGCAGGTGCGCGGGCAGGTGGCGCAGGTGTCCTCGGGGCGCACGGTGTAGAACATGCAGCAGCTCGCCCGGTCCCGGGTGGGCAGCGACTCGCCGCCGGGGCCGGTCAGTTCGCGGAAGGCGGCCGAGCCGACGTACGGCTTCGTCGCGCCGGGCAGCAGCAACTCCAGCTCGTGCCGCGCGCGCTCCTGCTCGCCGTCGCCGAACAGGTGGGCGACGTACCAGAGTCCCTCCACGATCTCGTCCGTCACCATGCCCCACAGTGCCCGTCCGCGGCGCCGCGCCCGCGGTCCGAAGCCGGCGAGCACCGGCTCGTGGTGCTCGGCCACCGCCGCCCGCACCTCGGCGCGCAGCGCCTCCTCGTCCGGCACCACCCGCGCTCCGGGCAGCTCCGCCGCGGGGTCCCCCGGCAGACACGCGAACGAGACCGGGGGCCGTACGGCCATCCGCATGCGGCCACCCGTGCGGTCGTACGAGACATGGGTCACGGGGTAGCGCGGCACCCTGCGGTGCAGGAACCAGGGCACGGTGATCAGCAGGCAGGCCGGCCAGGCGTACCGGTGCAGTCCGAAGCTCGCCGTGACGTCCGGGCGCGCCCGCTGCCCGTAGTCCTGGACGACCTGGGCATCGTCCCAGGCCAGGAAGGTGTCCAGGGCGGCTCCGCCGGCCGCGAGCCCGGCCGCCGTGACCCAGCCGCCGCCGGCGGGCGGCGGACTGCCGGGCGCCAGCTCTGTGACGGTCAGGTCCGGGAACACCTCGGTGAGGCGGGCGTAGGCGGCCGCTGTGACCGACGGGGCAGAGGGCATACCGGGACCACCGTTCCGGGAGTGAGAAAAGGGGCGTGATCAAAGGTAAGCCTAACCTTACTGATTATGGCCGGGATTTGAACTGACGGCCAGTACGCCTAAGGTGCTTGACGGGCGAGTAACAACCCGCCGTAATCTCCCCAAGTACCGACACGTCCGCCAGGAGGACCCGTGAAGCAGGGCACGCAGGGCTCCGCCGGGACCGGGACTCCGCTGGAGGACCCCGCCCGGGCGCGGGTGCCGGCCCAGCAGCGGGCGCCCGCCGCCGAGCCCGCCGCCGCCCCGGACCGGGTGCGGTGCGGGCCGCAGGGTGCGGCGCGCGGGGAACACACGCACAGCGAGACCCCGATCCCGCACCCTCGTCCCGTCGTTCAGCGGGCCTCCGTGCGCGGTCAGATCCTCGACGCGCTGCGCACCGCGCTGGTCTCCGGCGAACTGCGGCCGGGCGAGGTCTACTCGGCGCCGGTCCTCGGAGACCGGTTCGGGGTGTCGGCGACACCGGTGCGCGAGGCGATGCAGCAGCTCGCCCTGGAGGGCGCCGTCGAGGTCGTGCCCAACCGGGGCTTCCGGGTCGTCGTGCGGGGCGCGCGCGAACTCGCCGAACTCTCCGAGGTGCGCGCGCTGATCGAGGTCCCGGTCATGATGCGGCTCGCCCGCACGGTCCCGGCCGACCGCTGGGCGGACCTGTGGCCGCTCGCGGAGGCGACGGTCCGGGCCGCCGACGCCGGCTGCCGGGCGACGTACGCCGAGGCCGACCGCGTCTTCCACCGCGCCGTACTGGCGCTCTCCGGCAACGACCAGCTGCTCGGCATAGCCGAGGACCTGCACCGGCGCGCCCAGTGGCCGCTGGTCGGCGGCCCCGCCTCCGCCCGGGGACGCGCCGACCTCGTCGCCGACGCGAGGCAGCACATGGCCCTGCTGGAAGCCCTGACCACGGGCGAGCCGGACGTCGTACAGGCCCTGGTGCGCGAGCACCTCACCCGCACCGGCTGACCCGCCCGGCCGCCCGGCCGCCCGGCCGGTGCTACGCCGTCGCGGCCGGCGGGGCCGGCGGGGCCAACTGGCGGGCCAGCCAGGTCGGTACGCCGCCGAGGAGCCGGAACAGCCGCCGGGCCTCCTCCCGCAGCCTGGAGGCCTCCGGATCGACCTCGGCGTCCGCCAGCGAGGCCAGCGCCGGGGCCGTCCCCACCAGGTAGCCCAACTCCTCCCGGATCCGCAGGGATTCGGCGAAGCCGTGCCGCGCCTCCGCCATCTCCCCGTCGCGCAGCGCCAGTCCGGCGAGATGCCGCCAGGTGAACGACAGCAGCAACGCGTCCGAGTGGTCCGCCGCGGCCGTGTGGGCGCGCCGGTACGCGGCCCGCGCGGCCTGCGGGGAGCGGGCGATGTTCTCCGCGAGCAGCCCGCGGCGGAAGTCCAGCAGCGCCCGCCCCGCCGCGTCCGGCGGAATCAGCGCCGCCGCCCGGCCGAGCGCGGCCCGCGCCTCGTCGACCCGGTCGCGCACCGCGTGCACGGTCGCCGCGTACGCGAGATATCCCCGTTCACAGGCGGCCGCGCCCCGTTCCTCGTCGCTGTGGGCCAGCGCCTCCGCCGTGCGCAGCGCGTCCTCGGCGTCCTGCCAGCCCTGCTCCGTGTACAGACACCGCTCCACGAGCAGCGCGGCCCGCTGGATCGTGCCCGCCGCGGTGTCCGCCGGCAGCAGGGCCGCGGCGTCGACCCAGCAGGCCCGCGAGCGCAGCCGCCACACCGCGGTCTGGAGGGGATCGTCGTCCGCGGTCGTTCCGGTACCAGACATGGCGGTGTACGCCACGTTGCCCTCCCCGAGCGCGCCATCGAGCTTTGAGTGAGTCGTGGCCGCATCTCAGCATGAATCGCGGCGCCGGGCCAAGGGGGCGGGTGAAGGATTTCACAAAGTCGTGGGACTGTCCGCTCCCGGAGGTTTCGCCGGACGGCGTCCCGGGTCAGCTCATGCGCAGTGCCAGGAAGAAATCCAGCTTGTCCTCGAGGCGCGACAGATCACGGCTCGTCAACTGCTCGATCCGGCCGACGCGGTAGCGCAGCGTGTTGACGTGCAGATGCAGCCGGGAGGCGCAGCGCGTCCACGAGCCGTCGCAGTCGAGGAACGCCTCCAGGGTGGGGATCAGCTCCGCGCGGTGCCGGCGGTCGTAGTCCCGCAGCGGGTCGAGGAGCCGGGCCGTGAACGCCCGGCGCACGTCGTCCGGCACGAACGGCAGCAGCAGCACGTGCGAGGCCAGCTCCTGGTGGCCCGCCGCGCACACCCGCCCCGGTCGCGCCGCGGCCACCCGCCGTGCGTGCCGCGCCTCCTCCAGTGCCCCGCGCAGCCCCTCGGCCGAGTGCACCGGCGCGCTCACCCCCAGAGTGAGCCGCCCGTCGCCGTCGAGACCGGCCGAGAGCGGCTCCCGTACGGCCGCGAGGAGCGCGTCGGCGACCAGGCCCGCCTCGGACCCGTCGTGCTCGCTGGACACCGCCGGCAGCGGGACCAGCGCGACGGCCTCGTCGTCGCTGTGGGCGACGGCTATCCGGTCGGCGGCCTCGGGGCCGGGCGCCGACGGATCGGCCAGGATCTCCTCCAGCAGCGCCTGGGCGGCCGGGCCGGACGACACCTCGCCGTCCGCCCACTCGACGCGCGCCACCACCACCTGCCAGTGCGGGGCCGCGCCGAGGCCGGGCAGCAGCACCGGCGCGGCCACCCGCAGCCGCGCCGCGATCTCCGCCGGGGCCGCGCCCGTCTGCACGAGCTCCAGCACCTCCTGCGCGAGCCGTCTGCGCACCGTGCGCGCCGCGTTCCGCCGGTCCCGCTCTACCGCGATCAGCTGGGTGACGCCCTGGAGCAGATCCAGCCGCTCGTCCGCCCAGTCCCCGGCGTCCGCCTCCACCACCAGCAGCCATTCCGACAGCACGCCCGCCCGCGCGTCCCCGGCCCCCTCCGGCGGGCGCCCGCCGCCGCGGACCGGGAACAGCGAGTACGTGGGGCCGAGCCCGCCCACCGCCACCCGGTACGGCCCCCGGCGGCCGCCGCGGACGGCCGCCAGGTGCTCCCCGGCGAGCCGCGCGCACACCTCGGCCGAGGGCGCCGGACCCGCCGCCTTCGGCCCGGCGACGAGCCGCCCGGTGGGGGAGAGGACCCAGGCCCGCAGGTCCAGGTCGGAGCCGAGCAGGTCCAGGACCACGTCCGGGCCGCCGCCCGCCGGGCCCGAGGTCATCATCCGCCGGTGCCGGTCGACCACGGCCGCCAGGTCCCCGGCCCGCTCGCCGCTGACCTGCCGCACGACGTGCTCGGTGATCGTCGCGAACGCCACCGACTCGTGCACCGCGAACAGCGGCAGCCGGTGCCGGGCACAGGCCACCACCAGATCCTCCGGGACGTCCCCCAGCTCCGCCTCGCCGGCCGCCAGCGCGGCCACCCCCGCCTGCACCAGGATCCGTACGAACGGCTCGGAGTCGGCGGCGCCGCGGCGCCACGCCAGGCCCGTCAGCACCAGCTCACCGCCGGAGAGGTAGCGGCTGGGGTCGCGCAGGTCGGTGGTCATCACCCCGCGCACCGGGCGGTCGAGCTCGTCCTCGCCGCCGAGCAGCCGCAGCCCCAGCGCATCGGTGTCCAGCAGTGCGCGCAGCCGCATTCTCGTCGCCGCCGTTCTTTGTCTCGAAAACTACGATGGATCCTGGCGGGCCGGTGGCGCGCGGGTCCGCTGGTGTTTCCAGGGGGAAACGCAGAGGTTACCGATGGCCTCCGTTCATACGAATCTACAAGATGCCCATGCTGGCCAGCCAACTCCTTCATGGTTTCGGTGACTGACACGCTCGGAGTACAGCGCGGTGTACTGGACCGGTTCAGCGTGAACAGCACATGAACGAGCCGGTCCCGCCGCACCGATCTGGCTCATTCCGGACCCGAGACGAACGAAGAGAGCCGGTCATGGACTTCCTTCGCCCCGCCAGCTGGGAGGAGGCGCTCGCCGCGAAGGCCGAGCATCCCACCGCTGTGCCGATCGCGGGTGGCACCGACGTCATGGTGGAGATCAACTTCGACCACCGGCGGCCCGAGTACCTCCTCGACCTGAACCGCGTCCGAGACCTCCACGAGTGGGAGGTCGGCGAGGAGAGCGTGCGGCTGGGCGCCTCCGTGCCCTACACGAAGATCATGGAGAACCTGCGGACCGAGCTCCCCGGTCTCGCCCTCGCCTCGCACACCGTGGCCTCCCCGCAGATCCGCAACCGCGGCGGCGTCGGCGGCAACCTCGGCACCGCCTCCCCGGCCGGCGACGCCCACCCCGCCCTCCTCGCGGCCGGCGCCGAGGTCGAGGCAGAGTCGGTGCGCGGCAGCCGCCGTATCCCCATCGACGAGTTCTACACCGGCGTGAAGCGCAACGCGCTCGCCCCCGACGAGCTGATCCGCGCCGTCCACATCGAGAAGGCCGACGGCCCCCAGCAGTTCTCCAAGGTCGGCACCCGCAACGCCATGGTCATCGCCGTCTGCGCCTTCGGTCTGGCCCTGCACCCGGAGACCCGCACCGTCCGCACCGGCATCGGATCCGCCGCCCCGACCCCGGTCCGGGCGAGGACCGCCGAGGAGTTCCTGAACGCGGCGCTCGACGAGGGCGGGTTCTGGGACAACGGGAAGATCGTCACCCCGTCGGTCGCCAAGCAGTTCGCCGACCTGTGCGCCGCGGCCTGCAACCCGATCGACGACGTCCGCGGCACCGCGAGCTACCGCCGCCACGCGGTCGGCGTCATGGCCCGCCGCACGCTGACCTGGACCTGGGAGTCGTACCGCGGTGCCCGCCGCCACACCGAGGGAGCTGCGTGATGCGCGTCAACTTCACCGTCAACGGACGTCCGCAGGAAGCCGACGACGTCTGGGAGGGCGAGTCCCTGCTGTACGTGCTGCGCGAGCGGCTCGGGCTGCCCGGTTCGAAGAACGCCTGCGAGCAGGGCGAGTGCGGCTCGTGCACGGTCCGCCTGGACGGCGTGCCGGTGTGCTCGTGCCTGGTCGCGGCCGGCCAGGCGGAGGGCCGGGAGGTCGTCACCGTCGAGGGGCTCGCGGAGTACGCGCGGCAGCGGTCCGGCCAGGACGCCGCCGCCCCGGAGCTCTCCCCGGTCCAGCAGGCGTTCGTCGACGCCGGCGCCGTGCAGTGCGGTTTCTGCACGCCCGGCCTGCTGGTCGCCGCCGACGAGATGCTGGAGCGCAACCCGAACCCGACGGACGAGGACATCCGCGAGGCCCTCTCGGGCAACCTGTGCCGCTGCACCGGCTACGAGAAGATCATGGACGCGGTCCGCCTCGCGGCCGCCCGGCAGGGAGAGGCGGTCTGACCTCGATGCCCCCCACCAGCGGCGCCCCCACCAAGATCACCCAAGGCTCGCCGGCCAAGGGCGGGGTCGGCGAGTCGACCCTCCGGCCGGACGGCACCCTCAAGGTCACCGGCGAGTTCGCGTACTCGTCCGACCTGTGGCACGAGGACATGCTGTGGGGCCAGATCCTGCGCTCCACGGTCGCCCACGCCGAGATCGTCTCCATCGACACGGGCGAGGCCCTCGCGACCCCCGGCGTGTACGCCGTCATGACGTACGACGACCTCCCGACCGATGTGAGGAACTACGGCCTGGAGATCCAGGACACCCCCGTCCTCGCCCACGGCAAGGTCCGCCACCACGGCGAGCCGGTCGCGATCGTCGCCGCCGACCACCCGGAGACCGCCCGCCGCGCCGCCGCGAAGATCAGGGTCGAGTACCGCGAGCTGCCGGTCGTCACCGACGAGGCCTCCGCCACCGCCCCGGACGCGGTCCTCGTCCACGAGCACCGCAACGACCACCACGCCGGCCACGTCCCGCACCCGAACATCGTCCACCGCCAGCCGATCGTCCGGGGCGACGCCGCCGCGGCCGCCGGGCGGGCCGACGTGATCGTCAGGGGCGAGTACACCTTCGGCATGCAGGACCAGGCCTTCCTGGGCCCCGAGTCCGGTCTCGCCGTGCCGGAGGAGGACGGCGGCGTCCATCTCTACGTCGCCACGCAGTGGCTGCACGCGGACCTCCGCCAGATCGCGCCCGTCCTGGGCCTGCCCGAGGACAAGGTCCGGATGACCCTGGCGGGCGTCGGCGGAGCCTTCGGCGGCCGCGAGGACCTGTCGATGCAGATTCACGCGTGCCTGCTCGCGCTGCGCACCGGAAAGCCCGTCAAGATCGTCTTCAACCGCTTCGAGTCCTTCTTCGGACACGTCCACCGCCATCCCGCCAAGCTGTCCTACGAGCACGGCGCGACCCGCGACGGCAGGCTGACCCACGTCAGGTGCCGGATCGTCCTGGACGGCGGCGCGTACGCCTCCTCCTCCCCGGCCGTCGTCGGCAACGCCTCCTCGCTCGGCGTCGGCCCGTACGCCGTCGACGACGTCGACATCGAGGCCGTCGCCCTCTACACCAACAACCCGCCCTGCGGCGCGATGCGCGGCTTCGGCGCGGTCCAGGCGTGCTTCGCCTACGAGGCGCAGATGGACAAGGTGGCGAACGAACTCGGCCTGGACCCGGTGGAGTTCCGGCAGCTCAACGCCATGGAACAGGGCACGGTCATGCCGACCGGCCAGCCGGTGGACTCGCCCGCCCCGGTCGCCGAACTCCTGCGCCGCGTCAAGGCGTTGCCGCTGCCGCCGGAGCGACAGTGGGAGAGCAGCGAGGGCGCCGACGTACGGCAGCTGCCCGGCGGTCTGTCCAACACCACCCACGGCGAGGGCGTCGTCCGCGGCGTCGGCTACGCCGTCGGCATCAAGAACGTCGGCTTCTCGGAGGGCTTCGACGACTACTCCACCGCCCGCGTCCGCATGGAGGTCGTCGGCGGCGAGCCGGTCGCCACCGTGCACACGGCGATGGCGGAGGTCGGCCAGGGCGGGGTCACCGTCCACGCGCAGATCGCCCGCACCGAGCTGGGCGTCGGCCAGGTCACCATCCACCCGGCCGACACCGGGGTGGGATCGGCAGGGTCGACCTCGGCCTCGCGGCAGACGTACGTCACCGGCGGCGCCGTGAAGAACGCCTGCGAGCTGGTCCGCGAGAGGGTTCTGGAGATCGGCCGCCGCAGGTTCGGCACCTACCACCCCGCCTGGGCCACCGCCGAACTCCTCCTGGAGGGCGGCAAGGTCGTCACCGACGCCGGCGAGGTGCTCGCCGACCTGACGGACGTGCTCGGCGAGGAGGCCGTGGAGGTCGAGGCGGAGTGGCGGCACCGGCCGACCGAGCCCTTCGACCTGCGCACCGGGCAGGGCAACGGCCATGTGCAGTACAGCTTCGCCGCGCACCGGGCGGTCGTCGAGGTCGACACCGAGCTCGGCCTGGTCAAGGTGATCGAGCTGGCCTGCGCCCAGGACGTCGGCAAGGCGCTCAACCCGCTGTCCGTGCTCGGCCAGATCCACGGCGGCACCACCCAGGGCCTGGGAGTGGCGGTGATGGAGGAGATCATCGTCGACCCGAAGACCGCGAAGGTGAAGAACCCCTCCTTCACGGACTACCTCATCCCCACCATCCTCGACACACCGACCATGCCCGTCGACGTGCTCGAACTCGCCGACGAACACGCGCCGTACGGGCTGCGCGGCGTCGGCGAGGCACCCACCCTGTCCTCGACCCCGGCCGTCCTCGCGGCGATCCGCGCCGCGACGGGCCTGGAGCTGAACAGGACGCCGGTCCGTCCCGAACACCTCACCGGCACGGCGTAGCACCTCCGCACACGCGCCGTGGCACCCACCGTCGAGGCGGCTCGGGGCAGGGCGCGGGAAATCGGCGCCTTCATGTGGGCACTGGCAGGCATCTTCCCGGTCCGTTTCTCCCTCCATCCCATAGAGAGCTGGCTGGGCGTGCACCGAACCGCCCCCGACCGTCGAGGAGACCGAGACATGCTGGACATCGCCGAGGAACTCAGCCGGTGGGTCGAGCAGGGCCGTGACTTCGCCGTCGCCACCGTGGTGGCCGTCGGCGGCAGCGCGCCCCGCCGGCCGGGCGCCGCCCTCGCGGTGGACACCGACGGCACGGCCGTCGGCTCGGTCTCCGGCGGCTGCGTGGAGGGCGCGGTCTACGACCTGTGCCAACAGGTCCTGCGAGACGGCGAGCCGGTCCTCGAACGCTTCGGCTACAGCGACGACGACGCCTTCGCCGTCGGCCTCACCTGCGGTGGCGTCATCGACATCCTGGTCACACCGGTACGCACCGGGGACCCGGTCCGCCCGGTGGCCGCGGCCGCGGTGAAGGCCGCCGCGAGCGGCGCGGCCTCGGCGCTGGCCCGGATCGTGACCGGCCCGGCGGACCTCGTCGGCCACGCCCTCCTGGTCCGCCCCGACGGCTCCCACGACGGCTCCCACGACGGTGGCCTCGGCGCGCATCCCGAACTGGACCGCACCGTCGCCGCCGAGGCCGCCGCCCTCCTCGACGCGGGCCGCACCGGCACCCTGGAGATCGGTGAGCGGGGTGCACGCTGCGGAGCCCCGCTGACGGTCCTCGTCGAGTCCGCGGTCCCGCCGCCCCGGATGATCGTGTTCGGCGCGATCGACTTCGCGTCCGCGCTGGTCCGCGTCGGCAAGTTCCTGGGCCACCACGTGACGGTGTGCGACGCGCGTCCCGTCTTCGCGACCAGGGCCCGCTTCCCGGAGGCCGACGAGATCGTCGTCGAGTGGCCGCACAGGTACCTGGAGCGCGCCCAGGTGGACGCCAGGACCGTCCTGTGCGTCCTCACCCACGACGCCAAGTTCGACGTGCCGCTGCTTCAGCTGGCGCTGCGCCTGCCGGTGGCGTACGTCGGCGCGATGGGCTCCCGCCGCACCCACCTGGACCGCAACGCCCGCCTGCGCGAAGTGGGCGTCACCGAAATGGAGTTGGCCCGGCTGCGCTCACCCATCGGCCTGGACCTGGGTGCCCGTACCCCGGAGGAGACGGCGCTGTCGATCGCCGCGGAGATCGTCGCGAACCGCCGCGGCGGCACCGGCGTCCCCCTGACGGGCGCCCACACCCCCATCCACCACGACGTGACCTCGGTGCCCGCGGGGCGGATCGGGTCGGTGGCCTGAGAGCCCGGGGCACCTCTCCGGCCGCGGCGCCGGTGCCTCGGTCTCGCCCGTATTCGTCATGCTCGCATCCTGTCGGACGGCGGTCGTGGCCGCGGTGTACGGGCGGGACCTTGTCACGGGCTGCGCAGCAGCCGGTCGACGGCGCGGCCGAACACCGAGCGGGCCGTGGCGCCCAGCGGGGGGTCGAAGAGGGAGGGCAGCAGACGCACGCGCAGCTCCTCGCGCCACAGCACGCGCGTCCGGCCGCCCGGCCCGGGCCGCACCTCGATCTCCGCCCAGCCCCGGACGATCCGGCCGCGTTTCTCCAGACGGCACATTCCCGGCTCGTCGTCGGCCGGAGGGTGCCACAGGGCGACCTCCATCCGGTCGTCGAAGGCGAACGGGCCGACGCCCGAGCGCGCCACGAACACCGTGCCCTCACGGGTCGGCGGGGGAGTGATCACGGTGACGCGGGTCAACGGGACCACGTCACCGTGCCGTTGCCACTCGGTGAGCCGGCGCCACGTCTCCTCGGGCGGGAGCGGGGCCGTGCGTTCGAGCCTGAAGATGACCACGGGACGATCGTAGGGAGTCCGGGCGGCCCGGACGCCGGTTCCTCGGCGGGTCACACACTCGGCCCAGTGCCGTACGCCCCCTGTCGGACCGTGTGCCCGGTAGGGCACCATGAGGCCGACCCCGCGCACCCCCATCGGCCGGGAGGACCTCACGTGGACCTCGCAGGACTCGGCAGCCTGGACGACCTGCAGCGCGACCCGTATCCGAGTTACGTGCGGGCGCACCGCGCCGAGGGCCTGCTCCGGGTACCCGAACTGGACGCCTGGCTCGTCGCCCGCGACGCCGATGTACGCGAAGTGCTGCGCAGGCCGGAGGACTTCTCGTCGGCGGGTGCGCTGCGGCCCGACGTGCTGCCGTCGCCCGCCGCCCTCGCGACGCTCGGCAAGGGCTTCGGCGGACGGCCCGTGGTCGTCGGCACCGACGGCGATACGCACCAGCGGCTGCGCGCCCCGCTCGTGCGCGGCCTCTCACCCGCCCGTGTCGCCGCCGTCCTGCCGTACGCCGCCGAGCGCGCCGCCGCCCTGGTCGAGGAGTTCGCCGGGGACGGCCGGGTGGAGCTGATGGCGGCCTACGCGCGACGGCTGCCCGGCGAGGTCATCGGCCGGATCGTCGGCATCGACCCCGACGACGTGCCGGTCGTGGTGCACGGCGGGCACCGCGCGGAGGAACTCCTGTTCCGGCCCTTGGCGGAGGAGGAGCAGATCGCCGCCGCCGAGGACGCCGTCGCCGCGCAGCACGTCCTCGACCGGTACGCCCGGGAGCGGGCGGCGGAGCCCCGGGCGGACCTCTGCTCGGAGATCGTCGCGTCGGTGGCCGAGGTCCCCGGCGAACTCAGCCTGGAGCAGCGGCACGAGGCCGTCTCACATCTGCAGAACCTGCTGATCGCGGGGCACTTGACCACCACCGCCCTGATCGGAACCACCGTGCTGCATCTGCTGCGGCATCCCCGCCAGTGGGAACTGCTGTGCGCGGAACCCGAGTCGAGGATCCCGGCGGCGATCGAGGAGGCCGCACGGTACGACACCGCGCTGCAGGGCTTCCGCCGGGTCACCACCCGCCCGCTCACCCTCGCCGGTACCGAACTCCCGGCCGGGGCCTCGCTGTTCGTCGCCTTCGGCGGGGCGAACCGGGACGGCGTACGGCATCCGCGGCCGGACGAGTTCGACATCACCCGCCCGCCCGGCCGGCACCTCGCGTTCGGCCATGGCCCGCACGCCTGCCCGGGCGCCCAGCTGGCCCGCGAGCAACTCCGCCTGACGCTCATCGAGTTGACGAGACGCCTGCCGGGCCTGCGGCCGGCCGCGGACCGGCCCGTCGTCATGCGCCCGACGATGATCCACCGCTCGCCGCAGGAGCTGCACCTGACCTGGTGACCGGGGCGCCTGTCGAAACACGCCCTAGCGGTAGACCTTCCCCGGCTCGGCCTTCCCCGGTGCCAGCAGCTGTGGCACGGTCACGAACACGTAGCCCCGCTCCTTCAGCGCGTCGATGATCCCGGGCACGGCCGGCACGGTGCCGTCGTAGATGTCGTGCAGCAGGATGATGCCGTCCCGGCCGGCCTGGGCCAGGACGCGCTTCCGGATCAGGGCGGAGTCGTTCGTCGTGTAGTCCTTGGCGGTCACCGTCCACAGCACCTCCGCGAGGCCCAGCTCACGGCATATCCCGTGCACGGTGTCGTCGGTACGGCCCTGCGGCGGGCGCATCAGGGTGGGTCTGCGGCCGGTGAGGCGCTCTATCTCGTCGTCGGGGCGCTGCAGTTCCTCGCGTATCTCGTCCGGCTCGATCTGCGTGAGGATCTTGTGGTCCCAGGTGTGGCTGGCCACCTCGTGGCCTTCGTCGGCCATGCGTCTGACGAGGTCCGGGTACTTCTCGATGTGCCGTTTCCCCAGCAGGAAGAAGGTCGCCGGGACCTGTTTCTCCTTGAGGATGTCCAGCAGCCGGGCGGAGTTCTCGCTCGGCCCGGCGTCGAAGGTGAGCGCGATGCACTTCACCTCTCGGCAGTCGGCGGTACCGAAGCGGGCGGCCTGGGTGGTCGCCGCGGGGTGGGCGCGCGCGGCGCTCGGGGCGGTGGTCTCGAGGCCGCCGCAACCAGTCAGGGTCATCGCCAGTGAGGCGGCCGCCGCGGTCGTCGCGACGGGACGCAACCAGGCCCCCGTGTTCTTCATCTTCCTGGTCGGAGAAGGCATGGCGAGACTATACATAGGGCGTATACATACCATGTATAGTCTCCGTGCCGTGTCCTCGGGCCCTCACTGGGCGTAGAAAGTGGCGTCCCCCTTGTCGGTCGCAGTGCTCGGAGTCTGCACGTAGAGCAGGTAGTTGTAGTGCCGGACGTAGCGGCCGGGGTAGTTGTACGACTCGTACGAGATCCCCGCCGAGTCGGCGAGTCCCGCGCGCTGGTAGAAGCTGGCGTCCGAGGCGAAGGCCGACGTGCCGTCGTTCTTCTCCAGCCACACCTCGAAGTTCTTGTGCCGCAGGTAGTAGCCGGGGAAGTTGGCCGACTCCAGGGACACCGTGCCGCTGCCCGTCAGCCCGGTGACCGCCCGGAACTGCGAGTCGGCCAGCGGGCTGACGTTCGCCTCGATGCGGCCGCGGTAGTCCCAGTGCCGGACGAATCGGTCCGGGTAGTTGTACGAGGAGAACCGCTGCGGGGTGACCCCGTCGGCCACCGGGATGCCGAAGTCGGGCGTGCCGTCGGCCTTCCAGTACACCTTCTGCACCCGGGTGCGGCGGTTGGGGTCGTTCAGCGGGTCGCCGGTGATGTCCTTGTAGCTGCGGTCGTGGTAGACGAGGATGTCCGACTTGCCGTCCTCGGAGACCGTGAACGAGTTGTGGCCCGGCCCGTACTGCGAGGTCGCGTCATTCGACTTGAAGACGGGCTGCGTCCCCTTCGTCCAGGACGCAGGGTCCGTCAGGTCGGCCGTCGCGGACGCGGTCAGCATGCCCAGGCAGTAGTTGGCGTCGGTGGCGCTCGCCGAGTACGTCATGAAGACCTTGCCGCCGTGCTGGATCAGCGCGGGCCCCTCGTTGACCTTGTACCCGACGGTCTCCCACGAGAGCGTCGGCTGCGAGATCTCCGCCGGGGTCCCGGAGATCGTCCAGGGGTTGGTCATCTTCGCGATGAACAGGCTGGTGTTGTTGTCCTCGGACGGGTTGCGCTGCGCCCAGGCGAGATAGCGGACCCCGTTCACCACGAAGGTGGTGGAGTCCAGCGAGAAGCTCTCCCACGTGGTCTTGATCTGGCCCTTCTCGGTCCAGGTCGCGGTCAGCGGGTTCGCCCCGGTGCCCTCCAGGACGTACATCCGGATCGCCCACACGTCGGACGTCGAACCGGCCGCGAAGTACACGTACCACTTGCCGTCGATGAAGTGGATCTCCGGGGCCCAGATGTGCGCGCCCATGATCCCGCTGGTGTGCTTGGTCCAGATGGTGACCTCCGGGGCCGTCGAGAGGCCCTGGATGGTCGTCGCCCGGCGCAGCACGATCCGGTCGTACTCGGGGACGGTGGCGGTGAAGTAGTAGTAGCCGTCGGTGTGTTTGAAGATGTGCGGGTCCGCGCGCTGCGCGGCGATCGGGTTGGTGTAGGTCACGGCGGGGGACTCCGGCACGGCGGCCTGGGCGGGGGCGGCCGTGCCGGTGAGGACGGCCGCGAGGGCGACGAGGACGGCCAGCAGCAGCCGTACGGCGTTGCGTCTCAAGGGGGTTCTCCAAAAGGGGGGATTTGTACGGGAGTCGAGGTCAGGTGGTCGGCACGAGGCGCCACTGCTGGCAGTTGTTGTTCAGCCAGGTCCACTGCCGTACGTCGGTGCCGTTCGCCGTACCGCAGTCGGCGACGTCGGCGACCTTGCCGCTGTTCTCGTTCACGATCCGGACGTAGTCGCCGGTGGCGGTGAAGACGAGCCGGAAGCGCTGGCACTTGTTGTTCAGCCACGACCACTGCCTCAGGTCGGCGCCGTCCGCGGCGGAGCAGTCGGCGGTGTCCAGCACCCCGCCGGAGGCCACGTTCACCAGCCGGCTGGTGTCGTCACCGAGATCCTCCACCTTCCACTTCTGGTTGGCGCCGCCGTTGCAGGTCCACTGGAGGATGTTCGTGCCGTTGGCGCCGGAACCGCCGTCCAGGTCCAGGCACTTGCCGCTGTTGCGGTTGACGAGGGTGTACGCGGCCGGAGTGGCCGCCGTCTCGCCGGACGGGCCGGGCAGCGTCGTGCCGAGCGCGACCGGGGTCCCGAAGTTCGGGGTGCCGTCGGCGTTCCAGGTGAACTTCTGCGCCCGCGTCGTACGGCCGTTGCCGCAGCCCCCGCTCGAGGAGGAGTTGGCGTGGTAGACGATCCAGTTCTCCGTGCCGTCCGGTGAGGTGAAGAAGCCGTTGTGGCCGGGGCCGTAGACGCCGTTCGCGTCGCTGCGCTGGAAGACGGGCGTCTGTTTCTTCGTCCAGGAGGACGGGCTGAGAGGGTCGGAGCCGGTCAGTTCGAGCAGACCGAGTTTGTAGTCGGCGGTCTGGCAGTAGCTCGCGGAGAAGGTGAGGAACGTACGGCCGTCGTGGTACAGCGGCTCGGGGCCCTCGTTGACCGGCGCACCCGAGGTCTCCCAGCTCAGGGTGGGGCTGGAGATGACCGTGAAGGTGCTGCTGGACAGGGTGTAGGGGTTGCTCATCGGCGCGATGACCAGGCTCTGCCTGCTGCCGTTCACGGAGCCGCTGCCGACGAGATACAGCTTGCCGTTCGCCTGCAGCACGCTCGCGTCGATCAGCCAGCCGCCCGGATCGAGGTTGGAGCCGGTGAGCGAGCCCTTGTAGGTGTACGGGCCCAGCGGGTCGGTGCCGGCGCTCTCCAGGACATGGGTGCGCTGGGAGTCGCAGCAGGCGGCACCGCTCGGGGCGGCCGAGTAGTACAGGTACCAGTGCCCGTCGAACCGGTGGATCTCCGGCGCCCAGATGTTGTTGTTGCGGGTCGAGGTGGTGTCCGACCACACCTGCACGCTGGGTGCGGTGGCGAGGCCCGCCAGGGTCGGCGCCTTGCGCATGGCGAGCACACCGGTGAACGTCGTGGTGATCAGGTAGTAGTTGCCGTCGTAGTACTCCAGCCAGGGGTCGGCGCCCTTGGCCGACTTCAGCGGGTTGGTGTACGGGCGACCGTCCGCCGCGGACACCGGCTGCGTCGCCGCGACCAGGGCCAGGAGCAGCGTGAACACGCAGACGAGCAGGGATCTGCTGCGGTACATCCGAGGCATACAGGACCGTCCCTTGTCCGTAATTTCGAACGTAGTTCGTAACTTCGGCCAGAACATAGGGGGTGCGCATGTCCCCGTCAATGGTTACGGCGTTCGCGTCCGCGATTGCGCGGGCGGCGGCCCGGCTTGCCGTTCGCCCCCCGGGGCGGTACAGGCAGTCCTCTTTCCCGGTGTGCCGTGGTAGGACGGGGCTGTCATCGGCACTGCGGACGGCAGCCGGAGTGCGGGCCTGACGCGGGGGATACGAGGGGGAGTTGGGCATGGCGGCAGAGAACGCCGAGAACGCAGAGAACGCCGAGAACGCAGAGAACATCGACGATGTCGTGGACGGGCTTGCCGGGATCGTGCGGGAGGCCGGCCGCGCCGGTGACCGGGTCGGGTAGTACTTCGCGGCGCTGTACCGCCAGGTGACCGTCGAGGTCCGCACCGCCATTCACGGGGGGCTGTTCGACGACGGCGCCCGGATGGACCGATTCGACACGTTGTTCGGCAACCGCTACTTCGACGCGTACGACGCCTGGCGCCGTGACCGGAGCGGGCCGCGTTGGAGGCGTGGTACAACGCCGTCCTGCTCGCCGGCCAGAACGAGGAGGAGCGCGCGGCCACCATCGAGCGGCTCGACGTCCGGGCCGCCGTGCTCGCCCGGTTGATAGCGCGGCCGGGCGTCGTCGTCCGGCCTGCCCTGAAGCTGATCCGCAGCACCGAGAGCGATGACGTGCCGGCCGTCATCACGCATCTGGACAAGGCCATGGAGCGACCCTCCGCCCGGCAGGGCACGGGGTGAGGCGCAGCGTCCCGGAGGCTTCCCCGGCGTCGGCGTGACACGTCCTAGGCGAAGGCGACCTCCGCCGTGGCGTGCCGTTCCTCGCGGTGGCTTGCGATGTGCAGGGCGGCGCCGTCCGCCGCGGGGGTGCCGCAGGCCGCGAGGCGCTCGCCGGCGAACAGCGGCCGCCGCAGCCGGTAGGAGAGCGAGCGCACCTGCCGCCGCGGGGCGCCCCGGCGGGGGAGTTCGAGCATCAGCAGAGCCAGCAGGGGGCCGTGGACCACCAGGCCGGGGTAGCCCTCCTCGTCCCGGCAGTACGGGGCGTCGTAGTGGATGCGGTGGGCGTTCGCGGTCAGGGCGCTGAAGCGGAAGAGCAGCGGCGGGTCCGGGCGCAGCTCCAGCCGCCACGGGGCCTCGGTCCGGGGGGCGGCGGACTCGTCGAGTGCGCGGGGGTGCGAGCCGGCCGCGCGTCCCGACCGGTAGACGATGTCCTGCTCCTCGACCAGCCGGAGGCGGCCGTCCTGCCGGAACTCCCGGCGCTCGGTGACGAACAGCAGCTCCCCGGTGCGGCCCTGTTTCGCGGTGACCGAGGCGAGGCTGCTGACGCGGTGCGCGGGTTCGCCGAGGCGGAGCGGTTCGCGGATCTCGCAGCGGCCGCCGGCCCACATGCGCTGCCGGTGGGGGAGGGGCGGCAGGAAGTGGCCGTCCCGGGGGTGGCCGTCGGCGCCCAGGGCGTGCCGCGGGGGCCAGGCGAGGAAGTGCAGCCAGTGCCACAGCGGGGGGACCGGGTCCCCGGCCCCGGCGGCGGTGCCGGGCAGGTCCAGCGCCGCCGAGAGCGCCGCCGCCGGACCGGGGTGGAGGGGGTCCTCGTCGGTGAGCGGGCCGGGTGACCACGACTCGACGTAGGAGGCGAGCGGGGGCGGGGTGGCGGGCATCGCGGCTCCTTGTGCCTGGCTCCTGCCGTTCATCGTGGCCATCGACGCGCCGGGTCGGACAGGAGAAAGCCGTGACCCGCATGCGGGGCCGTCATGGCGCGGCGGTGTCCGGAGCGGAGGCGTCCGGGGGCGCGGTCGCGCGCTGGTGGGCGACGATGCCCGGGAGTTGCTCGTAGATCGCGTCGATCAGGTCGCAGATGCGCTCGGCGATGGGCCGGCCGAGAGCGGTCAGTTCGTAGTCCACCCGGCGGGCGACCGTCGGATGCGGGGTGCGGGCCACCAGGCCGTCGTCCTCCAGCCGCTGGAGGGTCTGCCACAGCATCCGGTCGGAGACCCCGGCCACCTGGCGGCGGACCTCGGCGAACCGCAGCGGGCCGTCGGTGAGCGCGGCGAGGGTCAGGCCGCCCCAGCGGCCCGTGGCGTGCTCCAGCACCTCGCGTGAGACGCACGTCGGGTCGTACACGCTCATCCCGGCCACGTGCTCGGTCCCTCGGCTCATGCCGCCATGGTAGAGGGGGCCGGCAAGGTGGACCGGCGGCGCGATCGCCCGCGTCCTCCGCCCGCCGGCTGTCCGGCCTCCCGACCGGTCTACCGCCCGGTGGTCGTCCGGCGGCCGTGCGGCTGCCGGCGCGGCCCAGGCAACCTCGCGGGGCGGCGGGCCCTCCTACGGGACGAGAACCCCACGGATCCGAAGAGGAGCGCCCGTTGGCCCGTCAGCTGTCCCGCCGAAGATTCATGGTCTACTCGCTCGCGGCGTCCACCCTGACCGTCGCGGCCCCCCTCGCCTGCGACTCCTCGCCCGCGCAGGGCGCCGAGCCCGCCCGCCGCGGCTCCGACGTCCTGGTGACCGGCACCGACGAGGAGATGCTGGTCCTCGAGGTCACCGAGGCCAACAAGGTCGTCGTCCGGCTGCCGCGGGTCGAGGTCGGCCAGGGCGTCACCACCGCGGTCGCCATGATGATCGCCGAGGAGCTGGACGCCCGCCTCGCCGACGTCGACATCCCCCTGGCCGACGCCCGCACCCGCGGCAACCAGTACACCGGTGGCTCCAGTTCGGTCCGCTCGCTGTACGGCCCGGCCCGCCTGCTGGCCGCCACCGCGCGCGCCAGACTGGTGACCGCCGCGGCCCGCCGCTGGCACCTGCCCGCCCGCTCCCTGCACACCAGGGACACGAAGGTGTTCGCGCCGGACGGACGCTCGGCCACCTTCGGGTCGCTGACCGCGAGCGCCGCGACGATCCGCCGGCCCGCCGTGTCGGCCAAGCCCAAGCCGCCCGCCCGGCACCGGGTGATCGGGCGCCCCACCTCCCGCATCGACGCCCTGGACATCGTCACGGGCAGAGCGCGGTACGCCGGGGACCTCACGGAGGCCGGGGCGAAGCCGACCGTGGTGGCCCGGCCTCCGACGCTCGGCGGCAAGGCGGTGTCCGTCGACGACAGCGCCGCGCGGGCGCTGCCGGGCGTGCACGCCGTCGTGCGGATCGCCGGCGGGGTCGCCGTCGTCGCGGACACCTTCCACCACGGCTTCCGGGCCCGGGACGCCCTGAAGATCACCTGGTCGCCGGGCCCCCTCGTCGCGCTGTCCGACGTGGCGATCCGCCGCCGGCTGCGGGCCGCCGTACCCCCTCTCGGTACCCCGCCGAGCGGATCGGCGCAGGTGACGGGCGAGTTCGAGTTCGCCTTCGTCAGCCACGCCCCTATGGAGGTGCTGACCGCGGTCGCCGACGTCCGGTCGACGCGGGCCGAGATCTGGTTCTCCTCCCAGACCCCCATGGACGCCCGCGACGCCATCGCCTCGGCGGTCGGGCTGCCCGCGTCCAAGGTGAAGGTCCATGTCATGCGGGGCGGCGGCTCCTTCGGCCGGCGACTCGACTCCGACGCCGCCCTCGAGGCCGCCCTCATCTCGAAGGCGGCAAAGCTGCCGGTCAAACTGATGTGGAGCCGCGCCGACGACATCCGGCACGGCCGGATGCGCCCCGCCACCCACCACCGCGTCCGCGCCAGCCACGCAGGCGGCCGCGTGGTGGCCTTCACCCACTCCATGGCCTCGGTCAGCGAGGCGTACGAAGACGCGGGAGCCGTACGCCGGGCGTCCTTCGCCGCTGCCGCCGGACCACTGCCCAGCGACAGCGGCCTGTACAACTTCGGCCGGATCTCCGGGGATTCGGGCTCCGTCGAACTGGCGATACCGCTCGGCGCCTGGCGGTCGGTGGACTCCGGGACGATGCGCACCGCAGAGGAGATCCTCGTCGACGAGGTGGCGAGGGCCCTCGGCCGGGACCCGGTCGCGTTCCGCCGCACGACACTGCGCGACAAGGCCGTCAAAGCCGTCCTCGACAAGGCCGCGGCCGCCGGGCACTGGGGCCGCGTCCTGCCCGCCGGCCACGCACAGGGCGTCGCCGTCCACGAGGAGTACGGCTCCCGCGTGGCCTGCCTCGCCGAGATCGACGCCACCGACCCGAAGAACCCCCGGGTGACCAAGGTGGTGATGGCCGCCGACGTCGGCACTGCCGTCAACCCGCGCGGCCTCGAGGCCCAGCTCATGGGCACCGCGATCGACGGCATCTCCACCGTCCTGACCGCCGGCCTGCACATCGACAAGGGCGCCGTCCGCGAGAGCAGTTACGCCGACTTCCACTACGCCCGTCAGCGAAACGCCCCCCTCCGGTTCGAGGCGCACATCATGCCCTCGCGCGCCGAGCCGGGCGGCGCGGGCGAACTCGGGGTGCCGGCCGCGGCGGGCGCCGTCGCCAACGCGTACGCCCGGGCCACGGGTACGGCGCCCCGCCGCTTCCCCCTGAACTTCTGATCCCGCCCGCGTCCTGGAAGGTACCGATGCCGTCCTACTCCTTCGTCCTCAACGGGAAACCGGTCACCGTGGAGGCGCCCGCCGACATGCCGCTGCTGTGGGTGCTGCGCGACCTGCTGCACGTCACCGGCCCCAAGTACGGCTGCGGGGTGGGCGTCTGCCGCGCCTGCACCAGCCATCTCGACGGCGGGGAGATCCAGCCCTGTGTCGTGCCGGTCGAGGACTGCGCGGGCCGGGAGGTCACCACCATCGAGGGCCTGGCCGACGGCGACCGGCTGCATCCCGTGCAGCGGGCCTGGCTCGACTGCGACGTGGCGCAGTGCGGGTTCTGCCAGCCGGGCCAGATCATGGCCGCGGCAGCCCTGCTGAAGCGGACCGCCCGGCCCACCGACGCCGACATCGACCGCATCGAGAACGTGTGCCGCTGCGGGACGTACTCCCGTATCCGCGAGGCGATCGAAAAGGCGTCGGCGGACAACGGCTGACGGCCGCGGCGAAGAAACTCCGCCGCGGCCGGGAACTGAACACCGCCCGCGTCCGACTCGTAAGGAGGAGGCAGAACCAGCCGGGAGGGACGCGGGCCATGGCGCTCATGCGGGGGCAGCGGGGGAGATCCGCGCGCCGCGTGGCAGCATCGGGCGGCGTGAGTGTGTCCCTGGCCGTGCGGAGCCTGCGCGCGGCGGTGTTCGCCGTGCTGTGCGTCCTGCTCGCCGCCGGTGGACACGTGCTGGCCACGGGCATGGCGCCGCCGGTGTGGGTGCAGGTCGCGGGGGGCCTGCCGGTCTTCCTGGCGGGCTGTCTGCTCGGCGGGCGGGAACGGTCGCTGGCCGGAATAGGGGTCGGCACGTTCGCCGCCCAGGGCTGTCTGCACTTCGTGTTCGCCGCGGCCCGGCCGCACTCCGCGACGGTCATGGACGGCATGGGGATGGCCCCTTCCTCCGTCCACGCGCTGACCCCGCACGCCACGGCCGCCCATGTCGCGGCGGCCCTGGCGCTGACCTGGTGGCTGCGGCGCGGCGAGGCCGCGCTGTGGTCGCTGTCGCGGTGGGCGGTCATGTTCGTACCGGGGCTCGCCGCCTGGTGGCAGGTGACGCGGGGCGCACGCGGCCTGCCGGTCGCGCCGCGGCCCGTACGCCGGTCCGCCGGTTCGGGACGGCCGCCGTGGCAGCTGCGACTGCGGTACGCCGTACACCGGCGGGGACCGCCCACGGGGATGTCGTACGCGAACTGACCCCCGACATCCCTTCCTCGGTACGGAGAGCACCTCACCCATGTCCACGACTCGCACCACCAGCATGCGCCGGGCCGGCGCCGTCCTCGCCCTCGCCGCCGCCGGAGTCCTCGCCGCGGCCGGCGCCGCTTCCGCGCATGTCACCGTGCACCCCGACAGCTACGCCAAGGGCGCCACGGACGGCCTGCTGTCCTTCCGCGTCCCCAACGAGGAGGACACGGCCGACACCACCAAGGTCCAGGTGTTCCTGCCGACCGATCATCCCCTCCTCGGCGTGCTGGTCTCACCCCGCGACGGCTGGACCGCGAAGGTGACGACCACCAAGCTCAAGACGCCCGTCAAGACCGACGACGGCACCATCACCGAGGCGGTCTCCGAGATCACCTGGACCGGCGGGAAGATCGGCGCCGGCCAGTACGAGGACTTCGACGTCGCCTTCGGTCAGCTGCCCGAGGACACCGACCAGCTGACCTTCAAGACGCTGCAGACGTATTCCGACGGCAAGACCGTCCGCTGGATCGAGGAGGCCGCCGCCGGCGACGACGAGCCGGAGGACCCGGCGCCCGTCGTCAAGCTGACTGCCAAGGGCGCCGCGGACTCCGCGGACTCCGGAGACTCCGAGGACTCCGAGGACTCCGACACCACGGCCGCCACCGCCAAGAGCGGCGACGACCCGGCCGAGGCCGCGACGGCGGCCGCGGACGACAGCGACTCGACCGCCCGCGGGCTCGGCATCGCCGGGCTGATCGTGGGCGTGCTCGGCCTGGCCGCGGCGGCGTTCGCCGTCGTCCGCACCCGCGCCACCGCTTCCGGGGCCGAGTAGCCGCGCGGAGACCGGCCGGGACGGCACCCGACCCCGGACAGGGGCTGTCCCGGCCGGTCTTCGCGACGCCGCCCTGGCGCGGGCGCCGGGAGGGCGGGCGGTGATCCTCAGGCGCCGAGGCGGCGGTGGTCCTCCTCGTCCCAGGCCCGGGTGTCGCGCGGCTGGACGTACGGCTCCTCGTCGGCCGGGTGGCCGCCGGCGACGGCGCGCTGGCGGGCCAGCTCGGCGTCGAACTCCAGGCCGAGCAGGATCGCCAGGTTGGTGATCCACAGCCACACCAGGAAGATGATCACGCCGGCGAGGGCGCCGTAGGTCTTGTTGTACGAGCCGAAGTTCGCCACGTACAGCGCGAACCCGGCCGAGGCGGCCATCCAGATCAGCAGAGCCAGGAAGCTGCCGAGGGTGGTCCAGCGGAAGCCGCGGACCTTCGCGTTCGGCGCCGCCCAGTACAGCAGGGCGATCATGATCGTCACCAGGACCACCAACACCGGCCACTTCGCGATCGACCACGCCGTCAGCCCCGCGTCGCCGACCCCGAGCGCCGTGCCCGCCTGCCGGGCGAGGCCGCCGGTGAACACCACGATCAGCGCGCTGATCACGGCCATCACCATCAGCGCCACGGTGACGCCGAGCCGTACCGGCAGCACCTTCCACACCGGACGGCCCTCGGGGACGTCGTAGACCGCGTTGGCGCTGCGGATGAACGCGGCGACATAACCGGAGGCCGACCACACCGCGAGCACCAGACCCACGACCGCCATGACGGAGCCGACCCCGCCCCTGCCCTGCATCTCCCGCACCGTGTTGCGCAGGATGTCCTGTGCGGGCCCCGGGGCGAGTTTCCGGATGTTGTCCAGCACCGTCTGCGTCGCCGACCGGCCGACGACCCCCAGCAGCGACACCAGCGCGAGCAGCGCGGGGAACACGGCCAGGATCGAGTAGTAGGTCAGAGCCGCGGCCCGGTCGGCCAGCTCGTCCTTCTTGAACTCCTTCACGGTGCCTTTCAGCACCGCCCCCCAGGAGCGCCTGGGCAGGTCCGCCGGGCTGTCCGGCGCCTGCCGCTCCACCCGCGGGTCCGGCCCGGCGTCCGGAGCCCGCCCGGCCCCCGTCCCGCGGTCGTCCGAGCTGTGCTCGCCGTCCGAGGTGTGTTCGCCGTCCGAGCCGTCCGAGCCGTGCCGTCCATGCCGCTTCACTGTCCGCACCATTCCGCACGTGTATCCGCCCCGGCGCCGCCCAAGCACGCCTCGCCTACACCTCCCCACCACCATCGGTCCGGGTCTCGAACGCGTGCAGCACGGCCACCATGTCCTCGCCGCCGTGGCCCTGCTCGACGGTTTCGCCGTAGAGGGCGTGACAGACGTCCAGGAGCGGCGAGGCCAGGCCGGCCTCGCGGGCGGCCTGTGCGATCAGCCGGTTGTTCTTGAGGACGTCCGCGGCCGCCGCCTGGACGGTGAAGTCGCGGGCCGGCAGCTTGGATCCCTTCACCCGGGAGACGGCGCTGGCCATCGGGCCGGCGTCCAGGACGTCCCGGAGCAGGCGCTGGTCGAGTCCGTGCCGGCCGGCGAAGTGGAACGCCTCGGTCAGGCCGGTGACCATCGTGATCAGGAACAGGTTCACCGAGAACTTCATCAGCAGCGCGCCCGGGACCGAGCCGCACGCGAACGTCTCGCGGCAGACCGGGGCGAGCAGGGGCCGTACGGCCGCCACGGCGTCGTCGTCGCCCGCCAGCATCCCCACCAGTTCGCCCTGCTCGGCCGGTACGCGGGATCCGGAGACGGGGGCCTCGACGTAACTCCCGCCCGCGGCCCGGATGTCGTCGTGCAGGCCGGCCGAGTACCCGGGCGAGGTCGTGCCCATGTGGACGACGGTGTGCCCGGTGACGCGCGCGGCGAAGTCCGGGGTGCCGCGCCCCAGCACCGCGTCGACGGCGGCCTCGTCCGCCAGCATGAGGATCACGGTCCCGGCCCTCTCGAAGACCTCGGCGGCACGTGCCGCCACTGCGGCTCCGGCGTCGCGCAGGGGTGCGCACCGGGCGGGGGTGCGGTTCCACACGACGAGAGGCGTCCCGGCGCGGGCGAGGTTGAGGGCCATGGGCTGCCCCATGATCCCCAGGCCGACGAAACCGACGTACACGATGCACCACCGCCCGGGCCGACTATGACAGCGGTCATAGTAGCCGAGCTCTATGACGGCGGTCATAGGATGGGCGGGGCGGAGGGGGCGCCAGAGGATCGACGATGGGGAGACCGGGGATGTCGGAACGCGGGCCGCGCGAGCGGATGGTCTTCAGCGCGGCGCAGCTCATCCGGCGCGACGGCGTCGCCTCCACCGGGATGCGCGAGGTCGCCGCCCACGCAGGCGCACCGCGCGGGTCGCTCCAGCACTACTTCCCCGGCGGCAAGGAACAGCTGGTCAACGAGGCGGTGGGCTGGGCGGGCCGGTACGCGGGCCGCCGGGTCACCCGTTTCCTCGCCGCGCTGGACGAGCCGACGCCGGGCGGGCTGTTCGCCCAGATGGTGCGTCAGTGGACGGACGAGTACGAGACGGCCGGCTTCGCGGGCGGCTGCCCGGTGGCGGCCGCCACGGTGGACTGCGCGGAGTCCGCCGAGTCCACGCGCCGGGCCGCGGCCGCCGCGTTCGCCACCTGGACCGGGCCGGTGGCGCGAGCCCTCGCGGACATGGGCGTGCCCGGGGAACGGGCCGACCCGCTGGCCACGCTCATGATCAGCACCCTGGAGGGGGCGCTCCTCGTCGCGCGGGCCGAACGGGACGTCCGTGCCCTGACGACCGCGGCCCGGGAACTCGGCCCCCTCCTCGACGCCGCGGTGAGCCGGGACGGCTGAGCGGTCGCGGCGCCCCTGCCGCCGGCGCCCGTCCCGGTGCTTCCCCCGTGACCGTCCGGTGTCGCCGTCGTCGGCCGTCGCTCAGAGGTCGAACTCGTGCGGCGGCAGGTCGAGGGTGAAGCACGCCTCCCGTACGACGGCCTGCTCGGTCTTGTCGAAGTCCCCGTCGGCGCCGCCGATGACGATGCCGATCTGGATGACGGCACGGGCCTCGGCGGGCTTCTTCTTCGCCTTGGCCACCTCCTGCAGCACGCTCACCTTGCCGAAGGCGAAGTCGGCGGTCAGCTTGTCGAGGTTGGCGTCGAAGCGCCGCTGGAGATCCGTGGCGTCGAAGTTCTGCAGCACCTCGTTGGTGGAGATCAGCTGTGCCACGCGCTGCCGCTCGGAGGGGTCGACGGTGCCGTCGGCGGCGGCGACCAGGGCGCACATCGCCATGCTCGCGTCGCGGAAGGCGCCGCTCTTGAGGTCGTTCTTCTTCGCCACGAGCTGGGTCTGCATCTGCGACGCGGACTCCTTGAAGCGGTCCCACAGGGCCATGAGCACTCCATACGGTCGAGTCGACGGCGGGGTCCGCCCCGTCGGCGGCCCGATGCACCATCGCGATCTACAACGCCGTAGAAACTAGCGGCCCTGCGGATAAGTTCCACCGATTTCCCGGAGGTTCGGCCGGCCGGCGCGACCGCCTCGTCCGCGTCCGGTTCCCGGCCGCGGACGTCGCCCCGGCTCCGCGCGGTGGGCCCGGCCGTGAGGGACCGCGGCCCACCGCGCGTACGGGGTGTCAGATCCGGCCGCCGGTGAGCCGGGTGATCGGGCCGTGGGTGTGGCGGCCGGAGCGGCGGCCGACCGCGTACGACGCGGCCGTCAGCGCGGTCACCCCGGCGCCCACACCGGCGGCGATCAGCTTCCGGTGGGCGATCACCGTCCAAGCGGTCTTCGCCGTGGCTGCCACCTGCCCGGTGGCCACCCTGGCCTTGGCCGCGACCTGGCCGGTCGTCGCGACGAGTGCCTGGCGGCCCGCCTCGACGCCGCGGGCCGCGCCGTGCGCGGCCTCGTCGACCGTGTCGGCGGAACGCGCGGCCGCGGACCTGGCCGCCGACGTGGCGTCATCCGTCTTGTCCGCGGCACCCTTTGCGGCCCGTGCGGCGGGGGCGGTCGCCTTGTCCGCCGTGCGCCGGGCCTTGGACGCGGCCGCAGCCTTGGCGGCGTGCCCTTCGTTCGTGTCCGTGTTCGGTTCAGTCATGGACTTCGCGTTGCCCCTCGCTCGGGCCGCAAACATGTTCGGTCACACGACGTGTACGCCCATGCCGGAAGAACTCGTGGGCCGCCCGACCGGTTTCACGGCACGCTGATGCACACCAGCCCGAGCAGGCAGGACGACGAGGACGACGACGAAGACGAGGACGACGATGGAGACGACGACTCGGACGACGAGGTGTCCGCGCTCGAGGTGCCGGTGCCGGTGCCGGTGCCGGCGGTGGCCGAGGGCGTGGGCGAGGCCGTCGTCTGCGTGGCGGTGTCCGTGGCGTCGGACACCGTGGAGGCGGCCCGCGACCCGGCGGCCGATGTCGCCTTCGTCAGCGGAGTCCTGACGCCGGCCCGCTGGACCGCCCGGGTCGTCGGCGTGGCCCGGGGTGCGGTGGCGGCCTGCTCGCGCGGTGCGTTCGTCGTGCCGGAGCGGGCGGCGGACGACGTGTTCCGGGACCGGTGCGTCCCGGGCGTCGTCGACGAGGCCGGAGTGGGCTCGGTGGCCTGCTCCTCCGCGAGACCCATGACCTCTCTGTCGGGCGCGGACGCCGCCTGCGTCCGGTCCGTGGACTGCCGGTCCATCGAGGAGACCGTCAGACCGCCGCCGACCAGGGCGACCGCGGTGGCCACCAGAGCCCTGCGCTGGGTCTTCCTCCAGCGTTCCCGCTGGTGACGACGTGCCGCCCGGCCCGTCGACGAGGGGGAGGGGGAGGAGGAGTGCGGGCCGGTGTACGGCTGCTCCTGCGGTGTCTCGCTCCGTTCCCCGGCACCGGGATCCGCGTCGTGCCACCCGCGGGACGGGGCTTGCCGCGCGGCTGCGCCCGTCGCCGGCGTCCCGTCGGCGCGGGGAGCGATGTCCGGGGCGTAGGCGCCGCAACCGGGGCACACCAGGGCGCCGTTGAGATGCCGACGGCATGTGGAGCAGTAGTCCATCTGCGGTCTTCCTGTGTTCATTTCGCACGGGGGAGCGAGCCGCGAGCAACGGTAGCGAGGCTTCCGAAGGGGCGTGTGCAGCCTGTGTGACACTCCTGCGCAGATGTGCCCGGGGTGTGACCACGGGACACGGCGCGCCCCCGCGCCGTCACGTCACGTCACACGCTCGAGCCCGAGGCGGGCCGACAGGTCCTCGGCGGTGGAGCCGTACGTCTCCAGGATCCGCACCTCGCCGCCCGCGAGGTCGAAGACCCCGTGGTCGGTGTAGACCCGGCTCACACAGGCCCGCCCGGTGAGCGGGTAGGTGCAGGCCGGCACCAGCTTGGGGGCGCCGCTCTTGGTGAAGAGCGTCATCATCACGTAGACGTCCTTGGCGCCGATGGCCAGGTCCATCGCACCGCCGACGGCCGGGATGTCGTCGGGGCGGCCGGTGTGCCAGTTGGCCAGGTCCCCGTTGAAGGCGACCTGGTAGGCGCCGAGCACACAGACGTCGAGATGGCCGCCGCGCATCATCGCGAAGGAGTCGGCGTGATGGAAGTACGACGCGCCCGGCAGCTCGGTCACCGGCACCTTGCCGGCGTTCGTCAGGTCCGGATCGATCTCGTCGCCGACGGCGGCCCGGCCCATGTTGAGCATGCCGTTCTCGGTGTGGAGGACGATGCCGGAGCCCTCGGGCAGGTGGTCGGCGACCTTGGTCGGGTGGCCGATGCCCAGGTTGACGTAGGAACCGGCCGGGATGTCGCGGGCGACGACGGCGGCGAGCTCGTCGGGGGTGAGTGCCATCAGCGGGCTCCTCGGGAGGTGTACCGGCGGGGCTGGGCCGCCACGATCCGGTCGACGTAGATGCCCGGTGTCACGACGGCCTCGGGGTCGAGGGAGCCGACGGGCACGACCTCGGCGACCTGGACGATCGTCAGGGCGGCCGCGGTGGCCATGACGGGGCCGAAGTTGCGGGCGGTCCTGCGGTAGACGAGGTTGCCCATCTCGTCGGCACGGTGGGCGCCGATGAGGGCGACGTCACCCTTGATCGGGTGTTCCAGCACGTGGTCGCGCCCGTCGATGGTGCGGACCTCCTTGCCCTCGGCCAGCGGCGTGCCCACCGCGGTCGGGCAGTAGAACGCTCCGATGCCCGCACCGGCCGCGCGCAGCCGCTCGGCCAGGTTGCCCTGCGGAACGACTTCCAGCTCGACCTTGCCGGCCCGGTACAGCTCGTCGAAGACGTAGGAGTCGCTCTGCCGGGGGAAGGAGCAGACCACCTTCCGCACCCGCCCGGCCTTGAGCAGCGCCGCGAGCCCGACCTCCCCGTTGCCGGCGTTGTTGCTGACGACCGTCAGATCCTTCGCGCCCTGCCGGATGAGCCCGCCGACGAGGTCGAAGGGCATACCGGCCAGACCGAAGCCGCCCACCAGGACGGTGCTGCCGTCCT
The DNA here is from genome assembly GCF_040295925.1 of Streptomyces sp. NPDC002588. Taxonomy (NCBI): domain Bacteria; kingdom Bacillati; phylum Actinomycetota; class Actinomycetes; order Kitasatosporales; family Streptomycetaceae; genus Streptomyces; species Streptomyces sp. NPDC002588. The sequence goes on along the minus strand of NZ_JBEOWF010000007.1, from coordinate 222,397 downwards.
CGATCCCGGCCACCGCCGCGTCGACGGTCTCCAGCACCTCGGCCCGGCTCATCGACCGGCCTCCGTGTTCTTGAGATTCCCGAGGTTCTGGAGGTTCTGGAGGTTCTCGAGCACGACGGCGAGCGCCTGCCCGACGCCGATGCAGATCGCCGCCACGCCGTACCGTTCGCCGCGTTCGGCCAGCACCTTCGCGAGCGTCCCGAGGATGCGGGCGCCGGAAGCGCCGAGCGGGTGGCCGATCGCGATGGCGCCGCCCTTGACGTTCACGATGTCCGGATCGACGCCCCAGGCGTCCACGCAGGCGAGGGACTGCACCGCGAACGCCTCGTTGAGCTCCACCGCGCCCACCTGGTCCCAGCCGATGCCGGCCCGGGCGAGCGCACGCTCGGCGGCCTCGACCGGCGCGAAGCCGAACGCCTGCGGCTCGAGCGCGCAGGCGCCCCGGCCGGCGATCCTGGCGACCGGCGCCAGGCCGATGACGTCCGCCGCCGCCTCGGAGCCCAGCAGCACGGCGGACGCGCCGTCGTTGAGGGGCGACGCGTTGCCCGCGGTGATCGTGCCGCCCTCGCGGAACGACGGCTTCAGCGCGGCCAGCTTCTCCACCGTGGAGTCGGCCCGGACGCCCTCGTCACGGACGAGTCCGGCACCGTCGACGGGCACGACCAGGTCGTCGTAGAACCCCTCGTCCCAGGCCGCGGCGGCCAGCCGGTGGGAGCGGACCGCGAACTCGTCCTGCCGCTCCCGCGGGATGCCGAACCGCTCCTGCAGCTGCTCGTTGCACTCGCCGAGCGAGACCGTCCACTCGGCCGGCATCCGGGGGTTCACCAGCCGCCACCCCAGCGTGGTGGAGACCGCGGTGACATGGCCGGCGGGGAACGCGCGGTCCGGCTTGGGCAGCACCCACGGCGCCCGCGTCATCGACTCCACCCCACCGACGAGTACGACGTCGGCTTCTCCCACGTCGATGGCCCGCGATCCGATGATGGCGGCGTCCAGCGACGAGCCGCACAGCCGGTTGACCGTCGTGGCGGGCACGGAGACCGGGACCCCGGCCAGCAGGGCGGCCATCCGGCCGACGTTCCGGTTGTCCTCGCCCGCCTGGTTTGCGTTGCCCCACACGATCTCCCCGATCGCGGCGGGGTCGAGACCCGGCGCCTTCGCGAGCACGCCGCTGATCGCGGACGCCGCGAGATCGTCGGGGCGGACACCCGCGAGGGAGCCGTTGAAACGCCCGAACGGCGTGCGGGCGGCGGTATAGACGAAAGCTGTCATGCCGACCACGCTAAGCGGCGGGCTTGATACGGTGAAGGACCAATATCCGACCAAATTGAGATGCGGAAAGTCTCAACCGTGAACCTGCGTCACCTCAGGTACTTCGTCGCCGTCGCCGAGGAGCGCCACTTCGGCCGCGCCGCCGACCGGCTCCACATGGCGCAGTCACCGCTCTCCCAGGCGATCCGTCAGCTCGAGGCCGATCTCGGGGCCGAGCTGCTGCACCGCACCACGCGGCGGGTAGACCTCACCGACGCCGGCCGCGCCTACCTCGCCCGGGCACGCGCGATCCTCGCCGACGTGGACGACGCCGCCCACGAGGCCCGTCGGGTCGCGGCCGGAGCGGTCGGCCACCTCGCGATCGGCTGTGTCGGCTCGGCGACCTACAGCCTGCTCCCGGCGCTGTCCCGGCACCTCGCGGCCGAACTGCCCGGCGTGGACTTCGCCTTCCGCGGCGAGCTGCTCGTGCCCGACCAGGTCGAGGCCCTGCGGACGGGCGAGATCGACATCGCCCTGCTGAGACCGCCGGTCGCCGACCCGTCCCTCACGGTCACCCCGCTGCGGCGCGACCGGCTGGTGGTCGCACTGCCCGCCGACCACCCGCTCGCCCGGCGGAAACAGGTCCGGGTGGCGGACCTGGGAAGCAGCGATCTCATCGTCCACTCCGCCGACCGGCGCTCGGTGATGTACGGCGTGGTGCTCGGGCTGCTCCGGGACGCCGGCATCGATCCGCACATCCGGCACGAGGTCGGCGAGACCTCCACCCTGGTCACCCTGGTGGCCGGCGGGCTCGGCCTCGCGGTCGTGCCCGAGCCGGTGACCGCGCTCGCCCTCGCGGGCGTCGCCTACCGGCCGCTGGTCCGCCCGGCCGCCACCGTCGACCTCGCCGTCGCGTACCGGTCCGGCCGGACCGAGCCGCACCTGAGCCGGACGATCGACGTCGTCCGCCGGATGTTCTAGAGCGGCACGGTCACCGCACGCACGGTTGTCCATCGGCCGCCCCCGGGGGGTTTCACTCCTCGACCCCGCGGTCCTACCCTCACCACCATGCACCCAGCTCGGACAGCCGCCGCGTTCTCGACGGCACAGGTGCCGTCGGCGGAACGACTGCGGGCCTGGGAGGCGCACAACGCCGCCGCCCTGATCGCTCTGCGGTGCCGCACGCCGAGGGGCGAGGAGTTCCGGGCGCGAGAGGACAACCTTCCCCTCGGGCGGGTTCACCTGGCTCGCGTGCGCACCACGGCCCATGTGGTCGAGCGCCCCGCCGAGCTCATCGAACGGCAGCCCACGGGTTCCGTCGCCCTCTACGTCTCCCTCCGCGGGGACGCCCTGTTCCAGCAGGCGGGCAGGCGGCAGACCATCCGTCCCGGCGACCTTCTGGTCTGTGACGCGGACGGGCACTTCGTCCGTGGCTTCGGCCACGGACTGGACGAACTGGCCGTGCGGGTCGAGCGCCGCGCGCTGGCGGGCGTGGTCCGCGGCCCCACTCCTGAGGAACCGCTCATCGTCCGGAAGAGCGAGCGGAACCCTTACGGTCGCGCGCTCGCCCGCCTCGTCGGACGTGCCGTCGGTGTCGAGGACGCGGCGCGGCCCGACGAGCGGACGATCGTGGACCTCGTGTCCGTGCTCGTGAGCGACGGCGCCACCCGGCCGCACATCGTCCACCGCGCGCTCGCCTGCGCCCGCATCGAGGACAGACTGCGCGATCCGCGCCTGTCGGCGCCCGAGGTGGCCGACGCGGTCGGCATCAGTGTCCGCCAGCTCACCCGTGTCTTCGCGGAGACGGGAACGACGTTTCCGCGCTACGTGCTCGGACGGCGGCTCGAGCTCGCCTACGGCCTGCTGACCGGACCGGGCGCCGCGGTGACGAGTACGGCGGCGGTGGCGACCAGCTGCGGATTCAGTTCGGCCCCGCACTTCTCGCAGACCTTCCACGCCCGGTTCGGCATCACCGCCGGCGAGTTGCGCCGTACGGCCGCGAAACGCGACTGAACGGACGCCGAGCGCAACCGGACCGGCCGTGTCATACGGATTTCGGCCGTCCTCCCCACCATCGGGCGTGGTGGGCACCGGGCCGGGGGCACGCTGCCTTCAGAACACCGCGAGAGACCGCGAGACACCGCGAGAAGAAGGTGAGCCCCCCGTGCCCGACTTCAACGACGGTCGGCGAGAGACCGAACTGCCGGCATCGTCGCAGGTGGAGACCGATGTACTGATCGTAGGCTCCGGTCCGGCCGGCGCCTCGGCGGCGCTGTTCCTGTCGACCCTGGGGATCGACAACATCGTGATCACCAAGTACCGGTGGACCGCGAACACCCCACGGGCGCACATCACCAACCAGCGGGCGATGGAGATCTTCCGCGACATGGGGATCGAGGACCAGGTGCTGGCCGACGCCACCGGGCACGACCTCGTCGGTGACACCGTCTTCTGCACCTCCATCGCGGGCGAGGAGATCGGCCGCATCCACACCTGGGGCACCAGACCCGACCGGGAGGCGGACTACCAGCTGGCGTCCCCCTGCCTCACCGTCGACATCCCGCAGACCTACCTCGAACCGATCCTCGTCCGGAACGCCACCGAACGCGGGACCCACACCCGCTTCTCCACCGAGTACCTCGCGCACACCCAGGACGACACGGGCGTCACGGTCCGGGTGCGCGACCGGCTCACCGGCCAGGAGTACGACATCCGGGCGAAGTACCTGATCGGCGCGGACGGCGCCCGGTCGCGGGTCGCCGAGGACATCGGCCTGCCCTACGAGGGCGCGATGGACATCGCCGGTTCGATGAACATCACGTTCAAGGCCGACATCGAGTCCTACGTCGGACACCGGCCCTCCGTCCTGTACTGGGTGATCCAGCCGGGCGCCGACGTCGGCGGCATCGGCGCCGGCCTGGTCCGGATGGTCCGCCCCTGGAACGAGTGGCTCATCGTGTGGGGCTACGACATCGGCTCCGAGCCCCCGGTGGTCGACGAGGCCGAGGCCGTCCGCATCGTGCGGCAGCTGCTGGGGATACCGGATCTCGAGGTGGAGATCACCGGCACCAGCCTCTGGGGCAACAACGAGATGTACGCCACCCACCTGCAGAAGGGCCGTGTGTTCTGCGCGGGCGACGCGATCCACCGCCACCCGCCGAGCAACGGCCTGGGGTCGAACACGAGCGTCCAGGACTCCTACAACCTGGCATGGAAGATCGCGGCCGTGCTGCGCGGGCAGGCCGGCCCGTCGTTGCTGGAGACGTACTCGGCGGAGCGGGCGCCCGTGGCCGAGCGGATCGTCAAGCGGGCCAACAGGTCCAGCCGCGAGTTCGCCGACATCTTCCGGGCCCTCGGCCTTCTCGACGCGAAGGACGAGGCCGAGATGCAGGCCCGGATCGAGGAGCGGAAGGCGAACACCCCCGAGGGCGCGGCCAAGCGGGCCGCCCTCGTGACGGCGATGGAGACCAAGAACTACGAGTTCAACGCCCACGGCGTCGAGCTCGGCCAGTTCTACGAGTCCAGCGCCGTCGTCTCCGACGGCACCCGTCCCGCGCCGAGCAGGGACGAGGACCTCTACCACGTCATGTCGACCAGCCCGGGGGCGCATGTTCCGCACGCCTGGGTGGGCGACAGCGCCACCAAGCTCGCCATGATGGACCTGACGCCGTACACCCGCTGGACCCTGATCACGGGCGTCGCCGGTGAGGACTGGGCCGGCGCGTCCGAGAAGGTCGCGCAGGACCTCGGGATCCCGCTCGAAACCGTGGTGATCGGCCCGGGCCGTGAGGTGACGGACCTCTACCACGACTGGGCCAGGCTCCGGGAGGTCGAGGAGTCCGGAGCGATCCTGGTGCGGCCCGACAAACACGTCGCCTGGCGCTCCACGACCCTCGCCGGCGATCCCGAAGCGGCGCTTCGCGGCGCCCTCGCCCAGATCCTCGGAAAGGTGTGACCATGCGGTTCGTCCACGAGACGCTGCCACAACGGGTCGTCTTCGCCCCCGGTGGGGCGCCGGCCGCGGTGGCGGCCGAAGTGGCGGGGCTGAAGGCGACGAGGGTGATGCTCATCGCCGGGCCCGGGGAGGCGGCCCTCGCCGGTCGTGTCGGCGCCGACCTGCCGGTCGCGGTGCGCCACGGCGAGGTCGTCATGCACGTTCCGGCCGATGTCGCCGACCGCGCCCGGAAGGCCGCGACGGAGGGTGCCGTGGACGCGCTGGTGTGTGTCGGCGGCGGCTCCACGACCGGCCTGGCCAAGGCGGTGGCGCTGACGACCGGCCTGCCGATCGTGGCGGTCCCCACCACGTACGCCGGTTCGGAGGCGACGAACGTCTGGGGTCTCACCGAGGGCGAGGTGAAGACCACCGGCGTCGACCCGCGTGTCCTGCCGCGCTCCGTCGTCTACGACGCCACGCTGATGCTGGGCCTGCCGGTGGAGATGTCGGTGGCCAGCGGTCTCAACGCCCTGGCCCACTGCGTCGACGCCATGTGGGGTCCCCGCGCCGACCCGATCGACCGCGCCCTGGCGCAGGAGGGCGTCCGGGGCCTGGCCCTCGGCCTGCCCGCCGTGGCCGCCGACCCGACCGGGCTGGAAGGACGCGAACAGACGCTCTACGGCGCTTACCTGGCCGCCGTCGCCTTCGCCTCGGCCGGCTCGGGGATGCACCACAAGATCTGTCACGTGCTGGGCGGGATGTTCAACCTGCCGCACGCCCAGACCCATGCGGTGGTGCTGCCGCACGTGCTCGCCTTCAACGCCCCGGCCGCGCCCGAGGCCGAGCGGCGCATCGCCGAGGGCTTCGGGAGCCGGACCGCGGTGGAGGGGCTCGCGGCGTTGCGCGAGGCGCTCGCCGCTCCGCGCGCGCTGCGCGACTACGGCATGCCCGAGGACGGCATCCTCCGGGCGGTGGCGCCCGTCCTCGACGCCGTCCCGGCAGACAACCCCACTCCCGTGACCGAGGAGAACCTCACCGCGCTGCTGCGTGCAGCCTGGGAAGGAAGTGACCCCGCATGACCCTCCCGTCCACCCACGGTGTCTCCCCGGAGCAGACGGCCCGCGAGGAAGAACTGATCGCGCGGGTACGGCGTTCCTTCGACTCCTGCCGGGACCCCCGCCTGAAGGAGCTGATGCAGGCGGTCGTCAAGCACCTCCACGGGTTCCTGCGCGAGGTCCGCCTCACCGAGGAGGAGTGGAGCAAGGGCATCGAGTTCCTCACCGCCGTCGGACACCTCACCGACGACAAGCGTCAGGAGTTCATCCTGCTCTCCGACACCCTCGGGGCCTCGATGCAGACCATCGCGATCAACAACGAGGCCTGCGGCGATGCCACCGAGGCCACGGTCTTCGGCCCGTTCTTCGTCGAGGGATCTCCGAGGATCGAGCCGGGCGGCGACATGTCCTTCGGGGCCGCCGGCGAGCCGTGCTGGGTCGAGGGGACCGTCCAGGACGCCGACGGCACCCCGATCCCCGGGGCGAAGATCGAGGTCTGGGAGGCGGACGAGGACGGCTTCTACGACGTGCAGTACGACGACGACCGGGTGGCGGCGCGGGCGCACCTGTTCACGGACGCCGACGGGAGCTACCGCTTCTGGGGCGTCACGCCGACGCCTTACCCGATTCCGTACGACGGCCCGGTGGGGAAGATGCTGGAAGCGACCGGCCGCTCGCCGATGCGGGCCTCGCACCTCCACTTCCTGGTCGAGGCGCCGGGGTGCCGGACCCTGGTGACGCACATCTTCGTCAGGGGCGACGAGCTGCTCGACTCCGACACCGTCTTCGGCGTCAAGGAGTCCCTGGTCAAGACCTTCGAGCAGCGGCCGGCCGGCACGCCGACACCGGACGGGCGCGTCATCGACGGCACCTGGAGGCGGGTCCGCTTCGACATCGTCCTGGCCCCCGCCGAGGGCCGGGGGTAGCGCGAGGAGCGCGACACAGCCGACGCAGGGACCGGTCACGGGCGGAAGAACGGGCGTTCCGCACGGGGACGGAACATCGGCTCGTGGACGCGACGGTCTTCCCCCGGGGCCACCTCGACCGTCAACATCGTGGGGAGCTTCGTGCTCGACGTTCCCGTGCGAGACGCTGCGGACGGCCGAGGACGCCGGAGGAGGTGGCCGGGATGCGGCCGTGGCGGTTCGTGGTGTGGTTCGGCACGGTCAGCCTGCTCGCGGACTTCGTGTACGAGGGCGCCCGCTCGATCACCGGCCCGCTGCTGGCCTCCCTGGGCGCGTCGGCGCTGGTGGTGGGTGTGGTGACGGGCGCCGGCGAGGCGGCGGCACTGGGGCTGCGACTGGTGTCCGGCCCGCTCGCGGACCGCACCCGGCGCTTCTGGGGCCTGGCGACGGCCGGATACGCCCTGACGGTGATCTCCGTGCCCCTGCTGGGCGTCGTGGGAGTCCTGTGGGCGGCCTGCGCGCTCGTGATCGCCGAACGGGTGGGCAAGGCGGTGCGCTCGCCGGCGAAGGACACCCTGTTGTCCCATGCCACCGCGGCGACCGGACGGGGGCGCGGCTTCGCCGTGCACGAGGCGATGGACCAGGTCGGCGCGCTTGTCGGGCCGCTGGTCGTGGCCGGCATGCTCGTGCTCACCGGCGGCGACTACGGCCCCGCACTCGCCGTGCTCGCCGTCCCCGGTGTCGCGGTGCTGGGCCTGCTGGTGTGGCTGCGGGCGCGGGTGCCCGACCCGGAGGTGTACGAGCGTGAGGCGGTGGCCGCCGCCGGGGGCGAGCCGGTGCGGGACGGCCGTCTGCCGGCCGCGTTCTGGACGTACGCGGCGTTCACCGCCGTCACCACGACCGGGTTCGCCACCTTCGGGGTGCTGTCGTACCACCTCGTCGAGCGGCATCTGGTGGCAGCGGCCTGGGTGCCGGTGCTCTACGCCGCGGCCATGGCGGTCGACGCCCTCGCCGCGCTGGCGACCGGCTGGCTGTACGACCGCCACGGAACCCGTGTACTGATCGCGCTGCCCGTGCTCACGGCGGCCGTCGCCGTGCTGGCGTTCACCGACACGGTCACGATCGCGGTGGCCGGGTCCCTGGTGTGGGGCGCGGCCATGGGCATCCAGGAGTCCACCCTGCGCGCCACGGTCGCCGACCTGGTGCCCGGTGGACGGCGGGCGACCGCCTACGGCCTGTTCGCCGGGGTCGTCGGTGTGGGGAGCCTGGCCGGTGGCGCGCTGACCGGCGGACTGTACGGCTACTCGATCCCCGTGCTGATCACGGTGGTCGTCGCCGTCCAGGTCCTCGCCGTGGTGCTGCTGGCCGCCACGCGGGCCGCGCGGCGCTGAGCCCGCGAACGTCGCGGGCCGGAAGCCGCCACCCACCGGTCGCGTGTACGCGGCGGTCGCGCAGGGATCCGTTGCCGGCGACTGCGCTCGCCGTAAGAGTCCCGTCAAGGGTGTGGGGCCTGCCGTATGGGAGTCGTCAACGGGCGGCCGATCCAGGCCGGGTGCGGGTTTCCTCTGACTGTCCGCTTCTCTTCCGATCCTTCCTCTTCTTCCAGTCCTAGGAGTTCGCGATGGCCGATCTGGCCTTCGTCGTCATCACGATCGCGGTGTTCGCGCTGGTGGCCTTCGCCGCCAAGGGGGTGACGAAGCTGTGACCGCCGAGAACGTCGTCGGCCTGGTCGTGGCCGTCGCCCTGCTGGGCTATCTCGTCCTCGCCCTGATCTTCCCGGAGAGGTTCTGAGACCGGCATGGGTCCCGTACTCGCCGGTGTGCTCCAGCTGCTCGCGCTCATGGCGGCGCTGGCGCTCGCCTACGTCCCCCTCGGCACCTACATGGCCGGGGTCTACTCCTCCGACCGGCACTGGCGTGTGGAGAGGTGGATCTACCGCGGCATCGGTGCCGACCCCGACACCGAGATGCGCTGGCCGGCGTATCTGCGCGGTGTGCTCGCCTTCTCGGCCGTGTCGGTCCTCTTCCTCTATCTGCTTCAGCGGCTGCAGGGCGTCCTGCCCGGCTCGCTCGGCTTCAGGGCCATCGACCCGGACCAGGCGTTCAACACGGCCGTGTCCTTCGTCACGAACACCAACTGGCAGTCGTACTACGGCGAGCAGGCCATGGGCCACGTCGTGCAGACCGCCGGTCTCGCCGTGCAGAACTTCGTCTCCGCGGCCGTCGGCATCGCGGTGGCGGTGGCGCTGGTACGGGGCTTCGCCCGGTCCCGGACCGGTGAACTCGGCAACTTCTGGGCGGACATGGTCCGCGGGGTGACCCGCATCCTGCTGCCGGGCGCCTTCCTCGCCGCGATCGTCCTGGTCGCCTGCGGCGCGATCCAGAACTTCTCAGGCATCCACGAGGTCGGGCAGTTCATGGGCGGCTCGCAGCAGTGGAACGGCGGCGCGGTCGCCTCGCAGGAGGCCATCAAGGAGCTGGGCACCAACGGCGGCGGCTACTTCAACGCCAACTCCGCCCACCCGTTCGAGAACCCGACGCCTTTCACCAACCTCTTCGAGATCTTCCTGCTGCTGGTCATCCCGTTCGCGCTGACCCGGACGTTCGGTGTGATGGTCGGGAGCGTGAAGCAGGGCTACGCCCTTCTCGCGACGATGGCCTCCATCTGGGTCGGGTTCACCGCGTTGATGATGTGGACCGAGTTCGCCCACCACGGGCCGGCGCTCCAGCTCGCGGGTGGTGCGATGGAGGGCAAGGAGGTCCGTTTCGGCGTCGGCTCGTCGTCGATCTTCGCGGTGTCCACCACACTCACCTCGACCGGCGCGGTCGATTCCTTCCACTCCTCCTTCACCGGTCTCGGCGGCGGGATCGCCATGCTCGGCATGATGCTGGGCGAGATCGCGCCCGGCGGCACCGGATCCGGCCTCTACGGCATGCTGATCATGGCGGTCATCGCGGTGTTCATCGCCGGCCTGATGGTGGGCCGTACGCCGGAGTACCTGGGCAAGAAGATCGGCACCCGTGAGATCAAGCTCGCCGCCTGCTACATCCTGATCACCCCGGCGCTGGTCCTGGTCTTCACCGCCGCCGCGATGGCCCTGCCCACGCCGGGCCACTCGATGACGAATTCCGGCGCGCACGGCTTCTCCGAGATCCTGTACGCCTATACGTCCGCGTCGAACAACAACGGCTCGGCGTTCGCGGGTCTGAACGCGGACACCCAGTGGTTCAACAGCACGCTGGGGCTGGCCATGGTGCTGGGCCGTTTCCTGCCGATGGTGTTCGTGCTGGCGCTGGCCGGCTCGCTCGCCGAGCAGAAGCCGGTACCGGCGACCGCGGGCACCCTGCGCACCGAGAAGCCGCTGTTCACCGGCCTGCTGGTGGGCGCGATCCTGATCATCACCGGCCTGACGTACTTCCCGGCTCTCGCGCTGGGCCCGCTCGCCGAAGGGCTGGCGTCATGACGACCGACGTAACGAAGCACGAGGACACCATGTCCACAGCCACTCCCACCCGGGCACCCCACCAGGACGTCCCGACCGGTCACAGGGAGAGCCGGGTCGGCGCGGGTCTGTTCGACCCGAAGCAGCTGCTCAAGTCGCTGCCGGACGCGTTCCGCAAGCTCGACCCGCGGGTGATGGTCAAGTCCCCGGTGATGTTCGTGGTGTGGATCGGCTCGGTGCTGACCACCGTGTTCTCCTTCAAGGACCCGGGCGACTGGTTCGGCTGGACCATCAGCGTCTGGCTGTGGCTGACCGTCGTCTTCGCCAACCTGGCGGAGGCGGTCGCCGAGGGCCGCGGCAAGGCGCAGGCCGACACCCTGCGCAAGGCCAAGACCGACACCGTCGCCCGGCGGCTCGTCGGGGACCGCGAGGAACAGGTGCCCGGCACCGGGCTCCGCATCGGCGACCTGGTGGTCTGCGAGGCGGGCGACGTCATTCCCGGCGACGGTGACGTCGTCGAGGGCGTCGCGAGCGTGGACGAGTCCGCGATCACCGGAGAGTCGGCACCGGTCATCCGGGAGTCCGGCGGCGACCGCAGCGCGGTCACCGGCGGCACGAAGGTCCTCTCCGACCGCATCGTCGTCAAGATCACGACGAAGCCGGGGGAGACCTTCATCGACCGGATGATCGCCCTGGTCGAGGGCGCGGCCCGGCAGAAGACGCCGAACGAGATCGCGCTGAACATCCTGCTCGCCTCGCTCACGATCGTCTTCCTGCTCGCGGTGGCGACCCTGCCGCCGTTCGCCGACTACGCCGGCACGCACCTCACGATGGTCGTGCTGGTGGCGCTGCTGGTCTGCCTGATCCCGACCACCATCGGCGCTCTTCTCTCCGCGATCGGCATCGCGGGCATGGACCGGCTGGTGCAGCGCAACGTGCTGGCCATGTCCGGCCGGGCGGTCGAGGCCGCCGGTGACGTGTCGACCCTGCTGCTGGACAAGACGGGCACGATCACCCTCGGCAACCGGCAGGCGTCCGAGTTCGTGCCGGTGAGCGGGACCACGGAGGCGGAGGTCGCGGACGCCGCCCAGCTGTCGTCGCTGGCCGACGAGACCCCCGAGGGCCGCTCCGTCGTCGTCCTGGCGAAGGAGAGGTACGGACTGCGCGAGCGCCACCAGGGCGAGCTGGCCGGTGCCGAGTGGATCGCGTTCACCGCGCAGACCCGGATGTCGGGCGTGGACGTCGGCGGGCGCAGGATCCGCAAGGGCGCGGCCGGGTCGGTCGTCGCCTGGGTCCGGGAGCGGGGCGGCGAGGTGTCCGAGGACGCCGGCGCGCTCACCGACCGGATCTCCGAGGCGGGCGGCACGCCGCTGCTCGTGGCCGTCGAGGACACCGAAGGCGCACGGGCGCTGGGTGTCATCCACCTCAAGGACGTGGTCAAGGACGGCATGCGGGAGCGGTTCGACGAGCTGCGCCGCATGGGCATCAGGACCGTCATGATCACGGGCGACAACCCGCTGACCGCCAAGGCCATCGCGGAGGAGGCCGGTGTCGACGACTTCCTCGCGGAGGCCACCCCCGAGGACAAGATGGCCCTCATCAAGCGGGAGCAGGCGGGCGGCAAGCTCGTCGCGATGACCGGTGACGGCACCAACGACGCGCCCGCGCTGGCCCAGGCGGACGTCGGTGTCGCGATGAACACGGGCACGTCGGCCGCCAAGGAGGCCGGCAACATGGTCGACCTCGACTCCAACCCGACCAAGCTCATCGAGATCGTCGAGATCGGCAAGCAACTCCTCATCACCCGGGGCGCGTTGACGACGTTCTCCATCGCCAACGACGTCGCGAAGTACTTCGCGATCATCCCGGCGCTGTTCGCGGCCGTCCACCCGGGCCTGGACAAGCTCAACATCATGGGGTTGTCCTCGCCCGACTCCGCGATCCTCTCCGCGGTGATCTTCAACGCGCTGATCATCATCGCGCTGGTCCCGCTGTCCCTGAAGGGCGTGCAGTACCGGCCGGTCAGCGCGGACCGGATGCTGCGCCGCAACCTCACGATCTACGGCCTCGGCGGCCTGATCGCCCCCTTCGTCGGCATCAAGCTCGTCGACCTGGTCATCTCCCTCATCCCCGGAATCGGCTGATCCCCATGAACAACTCGGTATCGAACACCGCCCGGTTGCTGGGGGCGGGCCTGCGAGCCCTGCTCGTGCTGACCCTGGTGACGGGCGTCATCTACCCGCTGGCCGTCACCGGCGTCGCCCAGGCCCTGTTCCACGACAAGGCGAACGGCTCGGAGGTCAGGGCGGACGGCAAGGTCGTCGGCTCCGCCCTCATCGGGCAACAGGGCTACAGCCTGGACTACTTCCAGCCGCGCCCCGCGAACGGGCTCGGCGAGAACTCGGTCAACACCCGGTACAAGCTGCTGCTTTCCGGCGCCACCAACCTCTCCGCCGACAACAAGAACCTCGTCAGGTCGGTGGAGGAGGCCAAGGCGGCCGTCGTCAAGGACAACTCGACGGCCGGCTACCGGGTCAGCCCCTCCCAGGTCCCCGCCGACGCCGTCACCTCCTCCGGCTCCGGCCTCGACCCGGACATCTCCCCGGCCTACGCCGACCTCCAGGTCCACCGCGTCGCCGAGCGCAACGGACTGACCGTCGCCCAGGTCCAGAAGCTCGTCGACGCCCACACCGACGGCCGCACCCTCGGCTTCATCGGCGAACCCCGCGTCGACGTCCTCGAACTCAACATCGCGCTCAAGGAACTCGCGGCCAGGAGCTGAGGGCGTGACCCGACCCGAGCGGGAGCCGGCGGCCGGTGACGGCCACCGGTGCCGCCGACTCCCGCCGCGTACGACAGGAAGGCGCCGCCCATGGCAAGGGTGCTGGTGGTGGAGGACGACCCGCAGCTCGTACGGGCCCTCGTCATCAATCTCCGGGCACGCGGGTACGGAGTCGACGCGGCCCCCGACGGCGCCACCGCGCTCCGCCTCGCGGCCGCCCGCCGGCCCGACGTGGTGATGCTCGACCTCGGGCTGCCCGACATGGACGGCGTCGACGTCATCACGGGGCTGCGCGGCTGGACCCGCGTCCCGATCCTGGTGCTGTCCGCCCGGCAGGCGTCCGACGAGAAGGTCGCCGCCCTCGACGCGGGCGCCGACGACTACATCACCAAGCCGTTCAGCATGGACGAGCTGCTCGCCCGGCTGCGGGCCGCCGTCCGCCGCACCGAGGAGGCACTGCTCGACCCCGGCACGTCGCTCGTCGAGACGGGTGACCTCACCATCGACCTGCTGGCCAAGAAGGTGCACAGGGACGGGGGCGACGTCCGGCTCACGCCAACCGAGTGGCAGCTGCTGGAGATCCTGGTCACCAACCCGGGACGGCTGGTCTCCCAGAGGCAGCTGCTGCAGGAGGTCTGGGGCGCCGCCCGGAGCACCAAGACCAACTACCTGCGGGTCTACATGGCCCAGCTGAGGCGAAAACTGGAAACGGATCCCGCCCACCCCCGCCATCTCATCACCGAGCCCGGCATGGGCTACCGCTTCGAAGAGTGAACACGGCACGCGGCAGGCGCACCGCGCCCACGACCTCGGCCCGGCCCGCCCCGACGCGGACCGAACCGACTGCTCAGAGCCAGTCCCGCCGCTTGAAGATGATGTACAGACTGGCGCAGACAACCCCCATCAGCACGATCGCGAAGGGGTATCCGAACACCCAGTGCAACTCCGGCATGTGCACGAAGTTCATCCCGTAGATCGTCCCGACCAGCGTCGGCGCGAACAGGATCGCCGCCCATGACGAGATCTTCTTGAGCCCGGAGGAGGCCGCTCGGGTTTTGGATGCGGCCTTTCGAAGCGCGGGCAGGGAGCGGCGGTCGACCGTCAATGATGCGGGGGCACCCTGGAACGAGAGCGGGTCGTCCCATTTCTCGGCGCGCTGAACGATGCCGGGGTGCCCGTCGGCGGCGCATCCAGGAACAGTTCGGTTCCGTCAAGTCAGCAGTTCTTTCGCGCGGTGGGCGAAGAGGTGGGCTTCGCGTTCGGTGGACAGTGCCAGGGCTCGTTCGGCGGTGGCCCGGACGATGGCGGCGGGTTCACCGCGGGCCTGTAGCACCCGCGCCCGTATCAGGAGCAGCAGGCCCTCGGCGTAGCGCTGGCCGTGTGTGTCCAGGGCCGAGTCCGCCCGGTCGAGGGCTGCGGCGGCTTCGTCCAACTTGCCGGCCATCAGCCACATTTCGCCGAGGAGGCCGTACCAGGTGGCGAGGCCGGAGCGTGGTGGGTCGGCCAGCGCCACGGTGATCAGTCGTTGCGCCTCCGCCGCGGCGCCGGCCGGGTCCTCGCCGGTCACGGCGTGCGCCCAGCACAGAGCCAGCCGCTGGTAGCTGCCGAGGAAGACGAACGAGAACTCGGGGTCCAGGGCACTCCCTCGCTCGGCCGTGCGCAGCGCCTGCGTGGCGTCGCCGGCCAGTGCTGCGGCCGTGCAGGCGAATGCGGCCCAGACGGTGATCACGTAGGGGTCGTCGTCAGCGGTGGTCTCGATCGTGTCGAACAGTGCCTGTGCTGTGGGGAGGTCGCCGTGCAGCGCGGTCATCAGTGCGAGCATGGCAGGCCCGAGCAGCCGCAGGTCGCGCCGGAGCGGGTCCTCCCGGCCCTGCGTCAGGGCGTCGAGCATGGTCGAACTGGTCTGGCTCAGGTACCGGTACGCCTCGCCGATGTTGCCGACGTCCCATTGGTGGATGCCCCACGCGTACTGGCCGTACGTGCGGACGACCGGGTCGGCGGATGCCTCGCCCTGTTCCAGCAGCCGCCGTGCCAGTCGTCCGGCGCGGTCGAGTTGGATGCCCTGGGAGTGGGCGGCCCAGCGGGAGAAGAGGAAGTCGGCGGCCTCCCGTTCCCGGCCCAGGCCACGTGCCAGGTACTCGGCCCGTTCCAGCAGTTCGAGCGCCGAGCCGACGTACCCCGCCCGCATCCCGTCCACCGCGGTGAAGAGGGAGAGGGCGGACAGTTCCAGCTCCGCCAGGCCCGCTGCGCGCGCCACCTGCGCGGCGGACTGCAGCTGTCGTGCGGCGGCATCGAGTGCTGACTTTCCCGCCGCGCAGCGGCCCGCGCGTATCAGTGCGGTGGCGGTGCGGGCCGGGTCCGCGAGTGGGCCGGCGGCCCACAGGTGATGGGCGAGGCGCTCGTCGTCCGTGGTCGTGTTGTGCTCCAGTGCGTCCGCGACGAGCAGGTGCAGCTGGATCGCCCGAGGCGGCGGTGTGGCATCGGCGACGGACTCGCGGACCAGGTCGTGTGCGAAGCGGAACGAATGCGGGTCTCCGGGGGAGGGTTCGAGGAGGCCGAGTTCCTGTAGGTGTTCAAGGCGGTCGAGGCAGGTCGGCATGTCGAGTCCGGCGGCGCGCGCGAGCAGCGCGAGGTCGACGTCCCGGCCGATCAGCGCGGCGATCTGTAACAGGTGTCTGGTGTCGGTGTCCAGTCCGGCCATCCGGTCGCGAACGACGTCCCGGACGGTGGCGGGCACTCCGGTGCGTGCGGTGGCGGCCTCGGTGAGGACGCTGCGGTCGGCGAGGAGGCGGGACAGTTCCCGGACGAAGAAGGGGTTGCCCGCGGTGCGGGCGTGGATGTTGCGGGTGGCGCCGGGGCCGGGGTCCTGGCCGGTCTCCTGGCGGACGAGTTCGGCCACTTCGGCCGGGTCGAGCGGGTCGAGCCGGATCCGGCGGTGGCGGGGCAGCCGGCTCGCCGCGGCGAGCAGCCGTTCCAATTCCGTGCCGGGTGTGGGCGCACGGTCGCGGAGCGCCCCGATCACGGCAGTGCCGCGCGGCAGGTGAGCCGTCAGGTGGCTGAACAGATCGAGTGAGGCGGCGTCGGCCCACTGGAGGTCGTCGACGACGAGCACCACCGGCCGGCCCACCGACACCCGGCCCACGAGCGCGACGGTCTGCTCGAACAGGCGGAACTGGGTGCCGCTGTCCGGCAGTACCGGCGTTGTGGGAACGCGCCCCTGCGGCCCCAAGAGGCGGCCGAGTTCGCCGACGTGCCACTCCTCGCGCGTTGTGGCAGGCAGACTGCCGAGGATCGCGCCGACGGCCTGCACCCAGGGCCACATCGAGGGCGTGCCGTCTCCCTCCAGACAGCGACCCCAGACGACGAGTGCGCCGCTCCGGCGGGCTTCGGCGTCGGCCTCCTCAAGCAGGCGGGTCTTGCCCACCCCGGGTTCTCCCTCGACCAGGACGAACCCGGTGCCCGCGGCCAGTGCCGACTCCACGGCCTGCCGCAGCACCGCGAGCTCCTGGTCCCGGCCCACCAGGCAGCCGCCGGACGGGGTTTCGCCGGCAGCGATCGGCGGCCGTCCGTAAGGCGTTTCCTCGGCCGGTGCCGGTGTCTGTTCCAGTACGCGCCGTTGTGCGGCCACCAGCGCCGGGCCAGGATCGATGCCCAACTCCTCGGCCAGCTGGGCGCGAACGGTCCGGAACACCGCCAGCGCTTCTGCCTGTCGGCCGGCGGCGGCCAGGGCCATGACGAGACTCGCCTGCACCGTTTCGTGCAGCGGCGTCATCCGGGCGGCGAGATACAGCGAGGGGAGTACGCGCTCGGGCTGCCCCAGCGACACTGCGAGCTCGGCCGCCGCGACGCAGGCGTCGAAGAATTCGCCATCCAGAGCGGTGAACACTGCCATCGCGGTCGATCCGTGGGCGATTCCGTCACCGGCCGGACCGTGCCAGAGCTCCAGCGCCTGCACGTAGGAGTCGAGTGCGACATGCGGCTGCTGCTCCGTGACGCCGGTTCTGGCTGTCTGGACGAGTTCCCGGAAGGCGACGACATCGAGCATGCCGGGGGCGGCGGCGAAGAGGTATCCGTTGCCGCGGCGTTGCAGATACCTGCCGGTTCCGCGTGGGGGCAGGGCAGGTTCCAGCAACCGCCGTAGCGCACCGACGTACTTCTGGAGGATGTTGACGGCCGAGGCCGGGACGTCCTCGGCCCAGACCAGGCCGATCAACTCGCTCACGCTGACCGGCCTGCCCGCCTCGGCGAGCAGAACCGCCAGCAGATACGCCTGCTGCGGAGGCCCCGCATCCAGTTCGACACCGTCCCGCCAGATCCGCAACGGACCGAGAATCTGCAGACGCACAGGCGCGCCGGGGGCAACCATGCCTGTTCCCAATCCTCCTCATGCCCACCGGTCGACCGCGACCGGCTGCCGGGCCAAGTACTCCAGGGTGTAGTCCGCGGCCTGCGGCCATCCGCTGCCAAGAGTGAGCGCCCGCGACCGGGGAACTGCTCGGCACGAAGCCTGTCAGGTGCGTCCTTCTCGCAGGGCAACCGAGCCGAGGCAACACGGGTCTTCCCGTCCCAGCCATGGCGGTGGAGGGGCTGATTCTGATGGGCTCACAGTCCGAGGAGTTGGAGGCCCACGCCACCGTGCTCCTGCACGCAGAGGAGAGTATCAAGGCGTTCTTCGAGTCTCTCGGTCACGTGGACCCGGGCTTCACCCTGCAGACGTACAGGCATCAAGTGCCGTCCAAATGCGCCGCAGCCGTGAAGTCTGCTGGGAAGGGCCTCTGCCAAGCCGAGCGCATGGTTGGGCCGTCCTGCCAGAGGCTTCACTTCTGCTCACGGTCGATCGTGCCGCGTACGTGAACTTCGCCGCTCAGTAGTCAGTGCGGTTTGCCCCCTGGCAAGTGGTCAGGGAGCAAACACTGCACGGCCGTCACATCGATTCAGCTGCCCGAAGCGAAATGCGGAGGTTAATGGCGCCGGGGTGGCTCATCCCGGCGCCGGCTGCTTTCTCGTACGCTTTTATATCCATTCGAAGCACATCGGCGCGCCTGGAACCTCGGTGTTCGCCTCCTCCACGCCGGGCAAGCCTGGCCGACTCCCTGGCACTCGGGTGTGCTGCGATGCGGAGACCACGTGGTCTCCGTGCGAGCCAGGGCGGTTCAGCGTGAGCGATTCTCGCGGAACGGATGCCTACATCTCTGCCGCCCTCAGACGCTGGGCCGCCGTGTCGCCGCGTCGGCCGACCGGTACGACACCTGTCGCGGCGCCGAGGCCGTACGCGGGCATGTCGACGTACACCGATTCGTAGGAGCCTGCCGGGACGATGAACGTCTCGTGCCAGATACCCACATGACCCTTCCCGGCACGTGCTCGTCGGTTGAACGCTGCCCAAGCGGGCCGGTGCTCCTTGTCCTGCTGGTGGGCGTAGGCGAGGAGCCGTTCCTTGTCGGACCAGTACTGGACGACGTAGAAGTCTCGGGGGCTGCCGTAGAGCACCTTGTAGCCGAGGAGCCCGCTGCTCTTTTCCTGTGACAGCTCGCGCAGCATTCGCGGCATCGACATGAATGCCGGCAACCAGCTGGAGAGTGCTCGCAGCCGGTTGATCCGTAGCCCGATGTGGAAGACGACGACGTCGCCTTCGGCGGCGGCGGTGTTCCGACCCGGAACCACTTTCTCGGACATGATCCTCCTTTGGCCCTCGTTGCGATGGTTCAGGTCATGGCCGGACGAGTGATCGGGATTTCGAACGAACCGCCCAGAGGTGGATCACCAACCCGATACCCCAGCCCAGAATCGACCACAAGGGCCAGAAGAAGTGGTCGGGTGTGAAAATCGCCCACAGCACCACCTGGGCCACATTGGCGATGATGTACCAGAAAAGGTGGACCCGCAGGCCCCATCTCATGGCCTTTTCGCTCTTATGCATTTTCTCTCCCGCGGATCATCGGATCGATTCACTTGCGGTGATCGGCGGTGCTATCGCGGGAGACCCTGTTCCTGCACGGCTGTCTCGATGAGGGCCACCGTCGCACCCGGCCGGGAGACGAACACCATGTGTGAAGCACCCTCGACCACCTGGGTCTTCGCGCCGGAACGCTGGGCCATGAACTCCTGCGTCGCCGGTGGGATGATCCTGTCGGCGCCGCTGATGAGGTTGTAGTTCGGGATCGTGTGCCAGGCTTGCGGACCGGTGGCGGGCTCGCCGAGGGCGGCGCCGGTGGCCGGGCGTTGCGTGATCGAATAGAGGGCGGCTTCCTCCGCCGACACGTCGGCCGCGAAATGGGGATGAAAGACCTTCGGGTCGATGTACAGGTCCACCTGTCCGTCGGGCAGTGGCACAGGCTTCAAGGACTCGCCCACAGTGCTGCCCGGGAACCGCTCGACCAGTGCTTGCGCGCTCTCGCCCGTCTCCGGCACGAACGCCGCCAGGTAGACCAGTGCCTTCACGTTCGCGTTTCCCGCGGCGGCAGCGGAGATGACCGCACCGCCGTACGAGTGCCCGACCAGCACGATCGGTCCCTCGATGCTGTCCAGCAGCGCCTTGACGTTGGCCGCGTCAAAGGTGAGCCCTCGAAGTGGATTCGGCGCCGCGACCACCGGATGACCGTCGGCGACAAGCCGCTTGGCGACGGCGTTGAAGCCGCTGCTGTCGGCAAAGGCTCCGTGCACGAGCACGATCGTCGGATTCCCGCTCACCATGGACCAACCTCTCCTTCGGATGACGGCCGGCAAGGACCGGAGCGGGTATCGGGTTCTCCCGCACCGTCCGGCTGACGGCCACTTCTTCGAACCGCGCTCGCGGGACACGTCCGCCGGCGCGACATCGACCGCCGGAAGCGTCCGGACACGTCGGTCGGCGAACCGGACGCACGACCGCGGCGACCGTGGTGGGTGTGCGGATGAAATTCAGCGAAGAACGACACGGCTGCGCACCCTCGGGCTCGGCGCAAAGCTAGGACGTGGCAGTGGACGGGAATTGAATAAGTCCGGGACCTGGTTCCGGATGGCCTCCCCTGATCATTCAGTCGACGTCAAGCCGGTTCGGTCAATCTGAGCCCGCGGGGGACGGATGACTGGGGGTTGCAGATGGTGTCGGACGAGGAAGCCGACGTGGTGGTGATCGGGTCGGGCATGGGCGGTCTCGCGGCGGCGCGCACGATCGCGCAGTTCGGCGGGAAGCGTGTTCTCGTCCTCGAACAGCACTACACGCTCGGCGGGATGACGCACGAGTTCTCCCGCGCCGGGCGATACCGGTTCGGCACCGGGCTGCATTACATGAGCGCAAACGCCGGCCCGTTCCTCGGGTTCATGACGGATGGACGGGCGCAGCTTTCGCCGCTGCCGGACGAGTACGACGCACTGCACTTCCCGGGGTTCGATTTCGCCGTCCCCGCCACGAAGGAGGGGTTCCGCACGCGTCTGAAGGAACGGTTCCCCGCCGAGGCCGACGCCATCGACGGCTTCTTCCGCATCACTCGCTGGGCCATGGCCGGGCTGGCCGCGCGCAATTTCTTCGCATCGTTCCCCGCCGGGCTGCGCAAAGCGGGCGCGCCCGTCGTCGAGCGGCTGTTCCCGTCGACGTTCCGATCGTTGCGGGACCAGGTTGCCCGCAGTTTCCGCGATCCGCGTCTGCGGGCCGTTCTGGCCGCGCGGTGGGGGCTGTACGGCACTCCGCCGGCATCGAGCGCGTTCGGCTATCACGCGGCGGTCCCGCTGACCTTCTTCATGGAAGGCACCGCACATCCCGTGGGCGGCCCGCAGGAGCTCAACCGGGTCGTTCTGGAGATCCTGCAGCGGTATGACGTGGTGCTGCGCTCCCGGCAGAGGGTTCACGAGGTCGTCGTCGAGAGTGGCAAGGTGGCCGGTGTCGACGTCGAGGACACCGCCACCGGCCGCCGCTACCGTGTGCGGACGGACACCGTTGTCTCGGCGGCCGGAGTGCGCAACACGTACGCCCTGATCGGGAAAAGCCACGAACTGGCGGAGCTGCCCGAGGAACGGTCGGCGGTCATGTTGTTTCTCGGGCTGAACCGGTCGCCGGCCGAGTTCGGGCTGCGCGGCGAGAACCACTGGTTCATGCCGGGTCTCGACGAGCACGACAGCATTCATCGCCCTCCGGGAGAAGGCACGCTGTACGTGTCGTTCGCCTCGCTCAACAACCCGGCCGCCCGGTTCCACACGGTGGAGCTGCTCGAACTCGTCGATCCGAAGGTGGTCGACGAGTGGCGCGGGACGCCCGAGAACGAGCGGCCGGACAGCTACCGGAAGTTCAAGGACGAGCTGACCGGACGGCTGATCGCCCGCCTGGAGGAACGCTGGCCCGGCTTCCGGGAGACGATCGCGTTCGCCGAACTGGCGACGCCGCTGTCGTTCGAGACCTATCAGCACAGCGTGCGGGGATCCTTCTACGGACTCGCGGCGACTCCCCAGCGGTTGCGCTCGGCGCGGGCGGGATGCCGTACACCGGTCAAGGGCCTCTTCGTGGCCGGGCAGGACGCCTGGGGGTCCGGCGTGGTGGGGGCTCTGGCGGGCGGGCTGATGGCGGCGAACGCTGTCCTGAAACCACGGCAGCTCGGGACGATGTGGAGGTCCATCCGTTCCGGCGGGACGACCCGCGGTTCGGCCACGCCCTGGGAGGGCTATCTGCGTGTGGCCGGCATCGAGGTGCTGACCCCGACGGTCCGAAGGATCCGCTTCGAACCCCTGGACGGGCACACGATGCCGTTCTCGTTCGCCGCCGGGCAGTACGTGAAGGTCGACCTGCCCGTCGCCATCGATCCGATCGAACGGTCGTACTCGATCTGCAGCAGTCCCGGGGAGAGCGGCTTCATCGAGATCGCTGTGAAGCACGAGCCGGACGGGCTGGGCTCGGGATTCCTGCATGAGGAACTGGAGCTCGGGCTGGCGTTGCGGGTGAGCGGCCCGCACGGCGAGTTCACCTGGGAGCCGGGCTCCGAGGAAGGCACGGCGGACACACTCCTGCTCATCGCGGGGGGCGTCGGGATCACCCCGCTGATGAGTGTCCTGCTCGCGGC
Organism: Streptomyces sp. NPDC002588; assembly: GCF_040295925.1. Taxonomy (NCBI): domain Bacteria; kingdom Bacillati; phylum Actinomycetota; class Actinomycetes; order Kitasatosporales; family Streptomycetaceae; genus Streptomyces; species Streptomyces sp. NPDC002588. The sequence continues at coordinate 199,999 of NZ_JBEOWF010000007.1, read as the reverse complement.
CGCCGACGCCGGTCACACGGGGCGGATCGTCCTGCTGGCGAGCTACCGGACCGAGGGCGAGGTGGTGTTCGGGCCGGAGATCGAAGCGCTGCGGTCCCGGCTGCCGGGGCTGGAGGTCTCGGTCTTCGCGACCGACCGAACAGGGCGGATCGGTCTCGACGAGTTGCTGCCCCATGCCGGCCCGACGACCCGCGTGCACCTGTGCGGGCCGGCGCCCATGATGCAGGCCCTGATCGGCCGCCTGACGGAACTGGGGGTGCCGCGAGAGGCCATCCGCACCGAGGCGTTCGTGTCGGGCCGGAGCAAGGAGACCCGCCGGGAGAAGGCGCACGCCATCGCCGTCGCCGCCGCGGCGGCGGGTGTCACCGAGTTCATGATCGGTACGGTGGGCGGCGCCCCGGCGTTCCCGTGCAGCCCCGGACAGTCGGTCCTCGACGCCGCCAACGCCGTCGGCGTCGCGTTGCCCCAGTCGTGCGGCGAGGGCGCTTGCGGTACCTGTCGGGTGCGGGTGCTCTCCGGCGCCTACGAGACCGACGACCGGGGGATGTTCTCCGCCGACGAGTTGGCGGCGGGCTGGCGGCTGGCCTGCCAGACACTGCCCACCGAGGACTTGGTGATCGGTCACTAGTGCCGCGGCAGGCAACATTTGCCCGTCGAGGAGCGGCGTCCGGCGCGTGCTCTCGGCGTGCCGGGTGCACGCCCTCGTACTGGATGTACTTGGGCTTGTGCCCGGTGCGGCGGTGGGGGCCCCTCCCGCTCGAGCGAAGTCGAGAGTGGGGGAGCGTGCCGGGCGTCGCGACAGGGCGAACGTTGCCTGCCGAGCACTAGGACGGGCCGACCGCGGTTACTGTCCGCGCGTCCCGTCGACAGCACGACGGACAACGGCTTGCGACTCCAGCATGTCCAGTTCAGTGGCACTCGGCACGTTGCCCGGCTGAAGAACCTGCCGCGATCACCTGTCGCCCCTGGTCGTTTTGCCTTGCCCTTCTGACCAGCAATCAGCAGTAGTCGCTTTCCCCGCCGCGTGACTTCGTCACCACGGGCAATGGACGGCAGCGAGGGCGACCCGGGACTGGGAATGGAAAAAGGAATGGCCTCCTCCGACGCGTCCCTGCGTCTGCAGGTTCTCGGTCCGCTACGGGTCTGGCGAGACGGCGTGGAATTGGACGCCGGTCCTCCGCAGCAGGCGTATCTGCTCGCCGTGCTCCTCGCCCGTGCGGGCGAGCCGGTCAGCATCAGCGAGTTGGTCGACCTGATCTGGGCCGAGGACGTCCCGGCCTCGGCGGTCAACATTCTCCAGAAGTATGTCGGCGCGCTGCGGCGGCTGCTGGAGCCGGCGTTGCCCGCGCGTGAACCCGGCTCGTACCTGCAGCGTCGCGGCAGCGCGTACTTGTTCGTGGTTGCTCCCGGGACACTGGACGTCGTCAGGTTCCGTGAGCTGGTCGACGCGGCCGAGGGCGCCATCGCAGAGCAGCGGCCCGTTGCGGCACTCGACGGGTACCTGGAAGCGGTGGGGCTCTGGCAGGGCTCGGCCGGCGACGGGGTCGCCTACGGCTCGACCGGTATGGCGATCTTCGCCGGGCTGGACGGCGAGTTCCACCACGCCTGCGTGGCGGCGGCCGAGTTGGCGATAGGGCTCGGCCGGCCCGAACGGGTGCTCCAGTCCTTGCACATGGCCGCCCGGATGGCGCCGTTGCACGAGAGAGTGCAGGCGAGTCTCATCGCCGCCCTGGCTGCCGCCGGTCAGCCGGCCGAGGCGCTGTCGGTGTTCCGGACCGTCCGCGCCCGGCTGGCCGAGGAGTTGGGCGTCGACCCCGGCCCGGCACTGGTGGCCGCTCATCTGCGTGTGTTGGAACGGGCACCGGCTGAGGAAATGCCCTATGAACGGCCTGCGGCACCCACCACCGGGGCGTCGACCGCCGACTGCCTGGTCGGCCGGGCCGAGGAACTGGCGGTGGTGCGGCATGCGGTGGAATCGGCACTCGCCGGAGCGACGGGGCTCGTGCTCGTCGAAGGAGAACCCGGAGTGGGTAAGACCCGCCTGCTTGAGGAGGTCGGCGCCGAGGCGAACCGGCGTGGCGCGCTCGTTGTCCGGGGCCATTGCCTGCCGGGGGACGGCACGCCGTCGATGTGGCCGTGGGCGCAGATCATCAACGTGCTCCTGGACGACGTGCCGGCCGCAGCGCGGGGGAACTGGCAGGCGGGCGAACTCGGTCGTCTCGTGACGCCGCGCGGCAACGGCCACACGACGTCGGCCCTGCCGGACAGCGGCGTCCAGTTCCGCTTCTTCGAGCAGGCTGTCGCGCTCGTCCGCCAGGTTTCCGCGCGGCGACCTGTGGTGCTCGTCGTCGACGACCTTCAGTGGGCCGATGCCGCCTCGCTGGATCTGCTCGGTCACCTGATGGCTCGGCTGCCGGGCGGCACCGCCGTGATCGGGGCGCTCCGCGACCGTGCGCCCGCGCCGAGCCCGGAACTGGGGCGGATGCTCGCCGCGGCGAGTCGGCTGCCCGGTCACCGCCGGATCCCGCTCGGCCCGCTCGGCCCGGCCGAGGTGGCCGAACTCGTCCGCCGTGAGACGGGGCAGGACCCGGGCCCGGGTGCCACCCGCCTCATCCACACCCGCACCGCAGGCAACCCCTTCTTCGTCCGCGAGCTGTCCCGGTTGCTTGCCGACGGCCGTGTCCTCACGGAGGCCACTGCGGCCCGGACCGCGGTACCGGCCACTGTCCGGGATGTCGTTCGCGACCGGATGACCGGACTGGGGGCTGACGCCAGAAGCCTGTTGCAGATCGCCTCGCTCATCGGCCGTACCGTCGACCTCGCTCTCCTTGCCCGCACCGCCGGCCTGGACCACCAGACGTGTCTGGACCGCCTGGAGTCGTGCGAAGGGCTCGGCCTGCTCCGACCCTCGCCCGGGGACCCCTACTCCTTCGGCTTTCCGCACGACCTGGTCCGCGAATCGGTGGCCGAGGACATACCGCCACCGCGCGCGGCCCGACTGCATCTGCTGATTGCCGACGCTCTGGAGCACAGGGCCGCGGACATCGAACTGGTGGCCGAGCGCCTCGCCCACCACCTGTGGTCTGCCGGCCCCCTCGCGGATCCGGCCCGAACCGCGACCGCGCTCGTCCGCGCAGGCCGCTGCGCGGCGGCCAAACTGGCTCTTGAGGCAGCCGCGCGCCAGCTTCACACGGCCGCGCAGGTGGCACGGACGGCGGGCCTGGCGGAGCTGGAGCTGGCTGCCCTGTCACTGTTCACCGCGGTGGACGGCATGCGGGCGGGATACGTGGGTTCAGCGGTCGGCCTGCTGGAGCGGGCTGAACACCTTTCCCGTGTACTCGACCGGGAACGGGAGGCCGCCGACTTCCTCTACTCCCGCTGGGCCGCGTACGCCCAAGGCATGAAACTGGACCGCGCCGGCCGACTGGCCCGACGGCTGCTGGAGCAGGGCGAGGTGTCCGACGACCCGGTGGTGCGCACCTACGGCTGGTGCGCCTGGGGCATCCACCAGTGGGGTCTCGGCAACATCGGCGAGGCGTTCCGGTACCTGAGCCGGACCGACTGGTCCGTGCGGGACGACCCGGCCCATCAGGAGGAAGACCCGCTCCGGCGCGATCTACGGCTGATAGGGGGCGGGATGCTCGCGATGATGACCGCGCTGCACGGTGACACCGAGGCTGCGCTGGCCCTGCTCGACACGATGGAGGCCGCCGCAGGAGACGATCCCTACGTGATCACGGTGTGGGCGACCTACTCCGCACGGGTCGCCGCGTTGATCGGCGACCCCGTGCGGGCACTGCGCGCGGCTGAGCGCGGGATTGCCGTCGACCCAGCGTTCGCGTTCGGCTTCCTCGGCAGCTACCAACGGCTGGCCCGGTGCTGGGCGCGCGCCGTGACCGGCGAGGATCCGGCCGGCGCAGCCGCAGAGGCACAGGACCTGATCGTCGCGTCGCTCTCCGACCCGCCGCGCTCGGGCCAGGCCACCTGGTACGGGCTCCTCGGCGAGATGTGGCTGGCAGCCGGAAAGCTGGACGAGGCCGACGCAGCGCTCGACCGAGCGGACTCGGCCATCGAAACGTACGGCCAGTGCTACGCCGAAAGCCTGCTGCTTCTGCTCCGGGCGCGGGTGCTGCAGGCACGCGGCGAGCCGGTCGCCCCCCTCCGGGCCGTTGCCGAGCGGGCGCACGCACTGTCCGTCGAGCGCGAGGCCCACCTGTTCGCCCGCCGCGCCGAGGAACTGATGGCCGAGCTTGCGGACAGCGCAGCCCGCTGACATCCGCGGTCAGGCCGCCCACCGCCGGTGGGCGGCCTGACCGCGTGCTCCGGCGGCCGCCGGCCGGCCGCCCGCATGCCCGAGCACTACGAAGCGACGACCCGCAACGCCGCACTCGTCGGCAGGCACCTTGTCGTCGTCATGACTGGGCAGTTGACGGATCCCGACCGGGGACCGGCACGTCGAAGCAGTTCAGCACCATCGCGATGAGGCAGTAGCTGCCGATGAGAAACACGAGCTCGCCGACCCCGTCATGGCCCAGCAACTGCGTGGCCCGGTCGTATGTGGAGTCCGGCAGTACGCGCCCGGAGGTCAACGCCATCGCGACGTCGTGGGCGACGGCCTGTTCGTCACTCAGCCCGGAGGGCCGTCCGCCCGCCGCCAAGGTCGCGGTCTGTGCCGCCGGCAGGCCGACCTCATCTGCCGTCTGCTCGTGTGCGTACAGCAGGTACCGGGCGCCGTAGGCGCCGCCGACGGTGAGGATCGCCACCTCGCGAACAATGGGGTCGAGGCGAGCCTCGGCCGCGACCGCCCGCTGCAGGAACAGAGCCGGAACCCCGAACGTGGGGAAGTGCAGCATCGCCGCGAACGGCCCGACGAGCGCGCCGTCGTCGTCGAGGATGACGACGCGGTCCTGCTCCTCGCTGACGAGGCCGGCGATGCCGTCATGCACCTCGCGGAGTTGAGGGTTGAGCTCATCGGGTGGGATGGGTCGAATACGCATACGATGCTCCTCCTCAGAGTCCGTCGGTGTACTGGCCGTCGATGAGTACGAAGGCGACCCGGCAGTTCGCAGCCGACCGGTTTGCCCATGCGTGGTTGGTGCCGCGCTGAATCACGATGTCTCCGGTGCGGATGATGGTCTCGTCATCGTCGAGGACCAGCGTGAGCTCGCCCTCGACGACGATCCCGTAGTCGATCGTCTGCGTGCGGTGCATCAACGGATGAGGGGCGCCGGCAGCGGACCGTGCGGCGTCGGCACCGCCCATCTCCCCGAACTTCTCGGCCGCCTCGACCCCCGTCAGGTTCCGGATCCGGTCGTCCTCCGGAGGGAAGTCGATCACCCGGATGCGAGTGCCACGTTCGGGAGGTCCGAGCACCAGACCGTCCTCCGCCGGCTCACCCGACTGCCGGTCGATGACGGCCGGCGTCTGGCGTGTGTTCCACACCTCATAGAAGGTCGGGCCACCAGGTCCGCCGACCGCCACCACTCGAGTCGGCGGTGCGTCCTGCGTGATCACCGCACGGTCGGACGCGTCATGGCCCGTCACGATTCTCCGGAACGGTTGCACTGGGCTCATATGAAGTCCTGCCCCTTTCGGCTTATTTGGGCATTCAAGGTCGTCGCGTCAGTGCGGTAAGCCGCCCGGCAGGCAGTGGCGCCGCCGCACACCGCAAGACTGGCGCCCTCCACTTGACGCGGAGTGAACCGTCTGCGGACGGTGCTCCAGCGCCCGTAAAGTCCGTGTCGCCACGCCCGCCCAGCGAGAAGGGCGCCGACCGACGTCGCCCTCGCCCGAATGAGAAGTCGGCACTCGCAACGGAGGATCCGACGATGGTGCCGGTGCGCCGAGCGGTAGGAGATCTTGGCCAATGCGTCAAGTGCCGGCGCTGAGGTGGCCGACGCCCCGCACCGGCCCCCTCCGCCGACGCTGCACCGCAGGCTGCGGCGTGTCGACGGCCGCCGGCGCACCTGCGAAGGCGCGATCGAGCCTTGCCGCACCCAGCGGTGGAATTCGGCCCGTCCACGTACACTCGCACGAAGTCGGCACTAGCGAAGACCGGATCGTCTCCGTCCCGGGATCGAGGAGGGTAGTGGTGCCAGTCCTTGCGGCCCGGTCCGGCGGTGAAGATCAGCAAGCCGGGAGCGGATCGCCGTATCTGCAGGTCCTGGGCCCGTTACGGATCTGGCGTGACGGTGTCGAACTGGGTGCCGGGCCACGGCAACAGGCATACCTCCTGGCCCTGCTGCTGGCCCGCACCGGCAGGCCGACCAGCACGAGGGAGCTGATCGACCTGATCTGGGGCGAAAGCGCCCCCTCCACTGCCTTGAACGTACTTCAGAAGTACATCGGCGCGTTGCGACGGCTGCTCGAACCCCTACTGCCCGTCCGAGAAGCCGGCTCGTTCCTCCATCGTCGCGGCAATTCCTACCTTTTCACCGCCGGCCCCGCCACGCTGGACCTCGTCGCCTTCCGAGAACTCGTCGATGCCGCCAGAACCGCGCTGACGCAGCACGATCGCCAGGTGGCCCTCGATCACTACGTCGGAGCGCTCGGGCTCTGGCGCGGCCCGGCGGGCGACGGCATCGCCGACGGGACCATCGCCACGACGGTCTTCGCCGCACTCGACAACGAGTTCTACGACGCGTGCACGGCGGCGGCGGAGCTTGCGGTGTCGATGGGCCAACCGGAGCGGGTGCTCGCGGCTCTGCAACTGGCCGCATCGATGGCGCCGTTCAACGAACTCGTGCTGGCCGGTCTCATCGGCGTTCTCGGCGCTGCCGGACGCCAGGCGGAAGCGCTGTCGGTGTTTCGTCAGACCCGCGACCGGCTCGCCGAGGAGCTCGGCATCGACCCGGGTCCGGCGCTGGAGGACGCGCAGCGGCGGATTCTCGCCCAGCCCCTGGCGTCGCCGCCTGTGCGGGAGGCGGACGAGGAGGCCGGGCGGACCACGGCGGCCACCTTGATCGGCCGGACCGAGGAACTCGCCACGCTGCGGCGCATCGTGGAGCGCGCACTCGCCGGCGGCACCGCGATCGGCATCATCGAAGGCGAACCGGGCGCAGGCAAGACCCGGCTGCTGGAGGAGGCCGCCGCCTTGGCGGGTCGACTGGGTGCACTCACCGTCTGGGGCTCCTGCCTGGAGGGCGACGGGACACCGGCGATGTGGCCATGGGAGCAGGCACTGAGCCAGGTCGTCCGCAGTCTGCCCGCTCCGGCGAGCGAGCAGTGGCTCACCGGCGGGCTGGGCAGCCTCCTTGCGGCGCGGGACGACGCGGCCCGGGAACTCCCCAACGGCAACGCCCAGTTCCGGCTGTTCGAACAGGTCGTCGCCCTCGTCGGACAAGCCTCGGCGCGGCGGCCGACACTCCTGATACTTGATGACCTCCAATGGGCCGACGCCACCTCCCTGCAGTTGTTGCAGCACCTGGCGGGGCGGCTTCCCCACGGCACCGCGATCATCGGCGCGCTACGTGACCGCGCACCCACACCCAGCTCGGACCTCTCCCGGGTGCTGGCCGCTGCCAGCCGGCGGCCCGGTCACCGGAGGTTCCGGCTCGGCCCGCTCGGTCCGGCCGACGTGGCCGAACTCATCCGCCACGAGGCCGGCCAGGATCCCGGCGACGCCGTCGCCCGCGCCATCCACGCCCGTACCTCCGGCAATCCGTTCTTCGTCCGCGAACTTTCCCGGCTCCTCAGCGGGGTCGGCGCGATCGGCGACGGCGGCACATCCGCGTCGGCCGGGGTCCCCTCCACCGTCCATGACGTCGTCCGCGATCGGATGGCCGGGCTCGACGACCGCGCCCGCGACCTGCTGCGGGTGGCCGCGCTCATCGGCCGCGACGTCGACCTCAGGCTGCTGTCCCGCGCCACCGGTGTGGACATCGCGGAGTGTCTCGATCGCCTGGAACCGCTGCATACGCTCGGGCTGCTCGAACCCGGGCCGCAGGGCCCGTCCTCGCTACGCTTCGCGCACGACCTGGTGCGCGAGTCGGTCTCCGAGACCGCGACGACACAGCAGGTCACCCAGCTGCATCTGCGTGTCGCGGACGCGCTCGAACAGATCCATGCCGACGACGAGGACGTCGCCGAACGCCTCGCCTACCACCTGTGGGCCGCAGGTCCCCTCGCCGAGCCCGATCGCACCGCGGAGGCGCTCATCCGCGCCGGGCGCCGCGCGGCGGCCAAGCTCGCCTTCGAGTCCGCCAATCGGCAGCTGCGCTACGCCATACAGGTCACCCGCGCTTCCGGACTGATGGAACTGGAGTTCTCCGCCCTCACGCTGCTCGCCATCGTCGTCAGACGACAGTCGGGATACGACGCCTCGACCTTCGACCTGCTGGAGCGGGCCGAATACCTGGCCCGCACCCTCGGCCGGGAGGCGGAGGCCGCCGACTTCCTCTTCATCCGTCTGATGGGTGCCTACACCTCCATCGAGAAGGGCCGCGGGCAGTTGGCCCGCCGCATGCACGAGCTCGGTCAGGTGTCCTCCGATCCGGCCGTCCGACGCTACGGCCGGCAGGCCTGGGGCCTGCATCAATGGGACATCGGCAACATCGGCGAGGCGTACCGGTCCTTCACCAAGGAGGATGTCGCCGCCGCCGGCGGCGCCCTCGCCCCGGACGAAGAGACACCGCTCCGGCGGGACGGCAGCATTCCCGGGGAAGGGCCCGGCTGGCGGGCGGTCATGACCGCGCTGCACGGTGATGTCGACGCGGCGCTGGCTTTCGTCGACACCTGGGACACCCCGGGGGACCCGTACGCGGCCTCGGTCTGGGTCTACTACACGACCATGATCGCTTCCATGGCCGGGGACGCCCGAGCCGCACGGCGAGCCGGCGAGCGGTGGGCCGCCGCCGGCCTCGCCCGTCTCCGCGCCCAGATCGACCACTACATCCGGCAGAGCTGGTGCTGGGCACGGGCCCTCACCGGCGAGGATCCGGTCGGCGCCGCGGCCGAGGCCGAGGAACTCCTGGTCGCCCACCTGCTCGATCCGCCGCAATGGGGCATCGCCTACCACTACGCACTGATCGCCGAGATGTGGCTGGCAGCCGGATCGCTCGATCGGGCCGACGCCGCTCTCGACCGAGCCGACCAGGCAATGTGGGACTACGGCCAGCGATACGCCGAAGGGCTGCTCCTGCTGCTGAGGGCCCGCCTGTTGCAGGCCCGCGGTGCACCCCCCACCGCTGTCCGGGCCGCCGCCGAACGGGCCTACACGCAATCCACCGCATGTGAGGCGCACCTGTTCGCGCGACGCGCCGAAAGACTCCTCTCAGGACCTGGAGGCAACGCATGACCGCAGGCCCTGAGGAACAGAGCGGGCTGACGGCCCTGGCCCGTGGGCTCTCGGCGCCGAAGGGCTTCGTCGACGCCAGCCTGGCCGCCCCTGCCCCCGGAGCGATTCGCCTGCTGGGTGGCATCCCCGCGCCCGAGGCTTTGCCGGTCGAGGCGATCGGCCAGGCAGCGGCGCAGCTGTGGCAGGCTCCCGACGCCGCGGTCGCGTCCCTGCAGTATGCGCCGGCGCGCGGAAACGCCGCGCTGTGCGACTGGATCGCGAAACGGGAGGGCGTCGACCCGAGCCGGATCGTGGTGACGAACGGTGGCATGCACGGCCTCGCACTGGCGGTGCTGACCGTCGTCGAGCGCGGTGCCACCGTCGCGGTGGACGATCCGGTGTTCCCGGGTTTCCTGTGGGCCCTGGAGGTATCGACGACGCGGATCCTGCCGGTACCGGTCGTGGCCGACGGCTTCGATGTCGAACACCTCGCCCGGCGGCTCGCCACCGGCGCCCGGATCGCCGCGGCCTACACCGTGCCCGACTTCCACAACCCCGCCCAGGTCAGTCTCTCGGCGCCGAAGCGGCAGGCACTGATCGAGCTCGCCGAGCGGTACGGCTTCTACGTGATCGTCGACAATCCGTACCGCGAACTGCGCTTCGGCGGCCAGGACCAGGGTGTCGCGGCCTTCAACCAGTCGGATCGGGCGATCCACGTCAACACCTTCACCAAGACCCTCGGCCCCGGCTGGCGCGTGGGCTGGCTGGTGCTGCCGGACCACCTCGTGGACCCGGTGATCCGGCTGCGCAACCGCCTCGACGTACACACATCCTCGGTGACTCAGGCGATAGTCGAACGGCTGCTCACCGACGACGCCCAATGGTTCGACCGGATCGTGCGCAGCGCCACCGCGCTGTACCAGGAACGCGCCGGCGTGCTGATCGACGCCCTGCAGGAACAACTCCCGGGCGCCCTCGACATCGTGGCCCCCGAAGGTGGGCTGTTCCTCTGGCCGCGGCTCACCGACGACGCCGTGGACCCCGCAGCGCTGTTGCAGCGGGCGGCGGCCCACGGCGTGATCTACCAGCCGGGCGAGTTCTTCGCGGCGGACCCCCGGCGGCGGTCTTCGGCCCGGCACCTGCGGTTGTCCTACAGCGACCGTACCCCGGAAGAACTGCGGGAGGCCGTACGCCGACTGGCCCTGGCCTTCTGAGGACGCAAGCGAGCAACGACAGTCCCCTACGGCGGATTCCCGGAAGGCTGCTCATGACCAACGTTCGGCTCCCCCTCCGCGCACTCGTCCCGTTCGCCGCCGGTTCGGTCGGCATGGGCATCTGGGTCACCGTGCCGGGCATCTTCCTGCTGTACTTCCTGACCGACGTCCTGGCCGTGCCGCCGCAGGTGGCCGGCCTCGCACTGCTGCTGCCCAATGTCGCCAATATCGTGCTGCACCCGTGGGTGGGCCGGATCTCCGATGCCGGCCTGGCCCGCGGCGGCCACCGCCGGCAACTGATGTCGGCCGGCTGCGTCGTGGTGCTCGCCTTCGTGGCCATGTTCGCCGTGCCGTCGGACCTGCACGGGCCAACCGCCGCGACATGGGTCTCGGTGGCGCTGGTCGCGGGCAACCTGCTCTACTCGTGCTACCAGGTTTCCTACCTCGCCACACCGGCCGACCTGGGCATCGGCTACCACGAGCGGACCCGCCTCATGGGCTACCGCAATGTCGTGATCACCGTGAGCGTCCTGCTCGCCGGCGTGGCCGCGCCGGTGGTCGCCGGCGACGATCCGGGCGTCGGCGACTACATGAGAATGGCCCTGCTGCTCGGCGCGGTCATGCTTGCGGCGATGCTGGTAGGCATCACCGGCGTCGCCCGCCTCAACCGGGCTGCGCCGGGCACCCCGGCCGAGCCGGGGCACCGAGGCGGGCTGCTGGTGGCGCTGCGCGACCGGCAGTTCCGTGCGCTGACCGCTTCATATCTGACCGTCGCGATCACGATGCACCTGGTACTGGCAGCCATGCCGTACTTCGCCGAGTACGAGCTGGGCCGCTCCGCGCTCACGACCGTGCTCATCGCGGCGCTCATGGCGCCGGCGGTCCTGACCACGCCCCTGTGGGTACTGGTGGCCCGGCGTCTCGGCAAACAGCGCAGCCTGCTCGCCGCCCAGGCCGCGTTCGTGGCCGGCTCGCTGGTGCTGGCCCTGGGCGCCGCGGCCGGCCTGCCCCTGCTGATCGCAGCCGTGGCGATGCTGGGTTTCGCGTTCGCCGCGATGCAACTGATGCCGCTGTCGATGGTGCCCGACGTCATCGCCGCCGCCGGACCGGCCGGTACCGCCAGTGCGGGCAGTTACACCGGTGTGTGGACCGCCGCCGAGGCCACCGGCGGCGCATTGGGGCCGTACGTGTATTCGGCCTGCCTGGCTGCGGGCGGGTTCGTGGCCAGTAACGCGGGCGAGCACACCACGCAGTCTCCCGGCGCGCTGGCGGCCGTTCGCTATGGCTTCACCTTGGTACCGGCCGTGCTCATGACGATCGCCATCGCGCTGCAACGCCGGTACACCTTGGACAAGCGCGCCCACACTGTGGCGCCGCGTGTCGGCGCCCAGGAAAAGGCAGTGGGGTGACGTTTCCCCACGATCTCTTGCGGAGGCGGCGGCGGTTGTAGAAGGTCTCGCAGGGCCCAGAAGCGCGCCGCGCCTGCTTGTCGAGACATGATCCGACGCGCCCGCAACTCTGCCGTGGCCCAAGCTCACTTGTTCGGTGCCGGAACCGGGCCGACGTATTTTCGCTGCCGCGATAGCCGTGGATAACGCAGCCGGGCTCCAGGGGGTTGCCGGCCATGGCGTCGCGGCCGATCAAGTCCGGGGTCGGCTTTGCCATTGCATCCGGCCGGGTCGGCGAACGCCTCTTGCGTCGGGTGACGCCGTGGATGTCAGGCTGCTGTTCGCGGACTTCCTTCCGCAGCCGCCTGAGCTCCTCGCGCTCGGCGGTACCAGCCGCGCGGGGTCTCGGAGCTGATACCGGGTTCCCGGGCGACGGCGGTGACCGTCTTGCCCGCGGAATCGACGAGCGCGATCGCGTCCCGCTTGAACTCCTCGGGGGAAGCTTCACTCAATTTCGCCGACGAGTATTTCGCCGACGCGTTTCCGGCTTTGTGCGAAGGCAGCTTCGCCCTGCTTGACAACAACGGAACTGATGGTGAGGCGACTCCCGGAGGGCGCCCGGATTTCTGTTCAGTGCTCGTCAAGTAGCCGGTTCTACGCTGACCCGCGATCACCACTGAGCACACCGGATACCGAAGGGTATACATCGATGACGACAACTCGCCGGGGACTGCTGGCCGGATCCGCCGCGGTCGTGGTGGGCGCCGCACTCGACGCGCCCGCCGCGCAGGCACACACCGGAAGCGGCAGCGGCAGCGGCCAGAAGCCCACCGTGGTACTCGTGCACGGCGCGTTCGCCGACGCCTCCGGCTGGAACGGGGTCGCCTCCCGGCTCATCCGCGACGGCTATCCGGTCATCGCACCGCCCAACCCACTGCGCGGCGTTGCCTCCGACTCCGCCTACCTGGCCGGCATCCTCGCGACCCTCAGTGGCCCGCTCGTCCTCGTCGCGCACTCCTACGGCGGGATCGTCGTCACGAACGCCGCGACCGGCAACCCGAACGTGAAGGCGCTGGTCTACGTGGCCGCGTTCGTGCCCGACCAGGGTGAGACGCTGCTGGGCCTGCAGACGAAGTACCCGGGAAGCAGGCTCGGCGAGGAGGCGCTGGACTTCCGTCCCTACGGTGAGGGCCTCGTCGACGGCTACATCAAGAAGGAGCTCTTCCACGACGTGTTTGCCGGGGACCTGCCGAAGGCGACCGCCGAGCTGATGTGGGCCGGCCAGCGGCCGGCGGACGTGCGCACCCTCGGGGAGCCGTCCGGCGCCCCGGCCTGGAAGACCATTCCGTCCTGGTACCTCGTGGGCCGCGACGACCAGGTGCTGCCCCCGGCGGCGCAGCGGTTCATGGCGCGCCGGGCCGGCGCGCACACCTTCGAGGCCGACACCTCGCATGTCGCGATGATCGCGCAGCCCGCGGCGACGGCCGCTCTCGTCAAGCGCGCCGCGCGCTGACACCACCAAGCCGACGAAGCCGACGAAGCCGACGAAGCCAGGAGGGGACGGCGATGTTCGAAAGGTGGGGGCGGACGATGGTCGGCCGACGGTGGTGGGTGATCGGCCTGGCCGTGACCTTCCTGGCGTTCGGCGGCATCTGGGGCACGCGGGTCTTCGGCTCGCTGACCACCGGAGGGTTCGACGATCCGGCCGGCCAGAGCTCGCGCGCGGCCGCACGTGCCGAGGCGACGCTGGGCCGGACCGGCAACGACGCGGTGGTCCTGTACACCAGCCCCAGCACGACAGTCGACGACCCGGGGTTCGGGCAAGCCGTCACACAGACGCTCCAAGCGCTTCCCCACGACGTGGTGACCCGGACCGTCACCTACTGGAGCACCGGCAGCCCGGCCCTGGTCAGCCACGACCGGCACGCCACCTACGCGGTGCTGACCCTGGCCGGCGACGACGAGGCGCAGCGCGGCGAGGCACTGGACGAGATCGAGGACGAACTGGCCGCGCCCGGCCTGCGGACCCAGGTCGGCGGCGCCACCACGGTCGACCGCGACATCCGCGAGCGGGTCGCGGCGGACATCGCCTTCGCCGAGACGATCTCCATACCGGTGCTGCTCGTGCTCCTGGTCGTCGTCTTCGGCAGTGTGGCCGCGGCGAGCCTGCCGCTCGCGGTCGGCGCTCTGGCCATCCTCGGAGCGTTCGCAGCGCTGCGCGTGATGACCTACCTGACCGACGTCTCGGTCTTCTCGGTCAACGTGGTGACGATTCTCGGGCTGGGCCTGGCGATCGACTACGGCCTGTTCATGGTCGGGCGGTTCCGGGAGGAGATCGCCCGCGGGCTCGATGTCGAGGACGCCGTCGCCCGCACGATGGCCACCGCCGGTCGTACGGTCGCGGTCTCCGGCGTCACCGTCGCCGTCTCGTTGGCCGGACTGCTGATCTTCCCGATGTCCTTCCTCCGCTCGATGGGCCTCGGCGGTCTGTCCGCGGTCGCGGTGGCGATGGTGGCGGCACTGACCGTGCTGCCCGCCCTGCTCGCCGTCCTCGGCCCCCGGGTCGAGGCACTTTCGGTGCGGCGGCTGTTCCGTCGCCCACCGCCGGCTCTCCCGCAGGACGAGGTCGCGCACGGGTTCTGGTACCGCCTCGCGCACAGCATCATGCGCCGCCCGGTCGTCTACGCGTCCGGGGTGCTCGCGGTCCTGCTGCTGGCCGCCGCGCCGTTCCTGCGGGTCGAGTTCGGCGGTATCGACCCGAGGGTGCTGCCGACGGGCACCGAGAGCCGTGTGGTCTCGGAAACCGTCGACCGGGACTTCGTCCGGAACGGTCAGGCGCCGATCGAGGCGATCGTGACCTCGTCGGGCCGGGCCGGTCTGGAGCGCTACGTCAACATCGTCCGAACTGTCGACGGGGTGTCCGGAGCCGAGGTCACGGGCCGGTCCGGCGATGTCGCCCGGGTCACGATCATGTACTCGGGCGACCCCATATCGCCCGATTCGCGGGATCTCGTGAGCCGGATCCGGGCGGTACCGGCGCCACCGGGTGGTGAGGCGCTGGTGGGGGGCCAGACCGCGCAGCTGGCCGACCAACTCGACGCCGTGGGGCGTCTGTTGCCCTGGATGGCGCTGATCATCAGCGGCGCCGGCTTCGTCCTGCTGTTCTTCGCCTTCGGCTCCGTCGTGCTGCCGGTCAAGGCGATCGTGATGAACGTCCTTTCGCTCGGCGCCTCGTTCGGCGCACTGGTCCTGATCTTCCAGGACGGCCATCTGTCCGGCCTGTTGGACTTCACCTCCACCGGGACGCTGGAGGCGACCCAGCCGATCCTGGTCCTCGCGGTCGTGTTCGGGCTGTCGATGGACTACGAGGTCTTCCTGATGTCCCGGATCCGCGAAGAGTACGACCGGACCGGCGACAACACCGCGGCGGTCGCGGTCGGGCTGCAGCGCAGCGGCCGGATCATCACCAGCGCCGCGCTGCTCATCCTGGTCGTGATCGGGCTGTTCTCCGTCTCCGGAATCACGTTCATCAAGCTGATCGGGGTGGCGATGCTCATCGCCGTCCTGGTGGACGCGACCATCGTCCGGGCGCTGCTGGTACCGGCCACGATGCGCCTGCTCGGAAACGCGAACTGGTGGGCGCCGGCGCTCCTGCGGCGCTTCTACGTCCGCCACGGCCTCCGGGAAGGCGACGACCCGCCCCCCACGCCAGATCTCCGTCCCGAACCGGCCCGTACGCCGTCCAACTGACCCTCCTGCCGAGGACGAGACGAGACCGAGGCGAGACCATGCATCAGCGCGCATACGACAGCCAGTGCACTGCCGAGGAGAAGCGGCACACGACCGCGAAGCCGCCCATCACGAATCCGAACCTGACGTTGTTCGCACTGGCGTTGGGCACCTTCGCGATCGGCGCCGGCGAGTTCGGCAGCAACGGCATCATCCAGCTGTTCGCGTCCGATCTGGATGTGTCCCTTCCGGTCGCGACCTACGCGATCACCGCGTATGCCCTCGGGGTGATGATCGGCTCTCCGGCGATCACCCTGTTCGCCGCCCGGATCAACCGGCGCACTCTGCTGCTCGGCCTGATCGGGCTGTTCCTGGTCGGCAACGGGCTCTCCGCCCTGGCGCCGGACATCACACTGTTCGTCGTCTTCCGGTTCGTCGCGGGCAGCGTGCAGGGTGCGTTCTTCGGCGCCGGGGCGGTCGTCGCCGCGTACGTGTACGGGCCGGGCAAGGGCGGCAAGGCGTTCGCCACCGTGATGGGTGGACTCACCGTCGCCACCATCGCCGGGTCGCCGCTCGGCACCTTCATCGGTCAGCACGCCGGCTGGCGCGTCATGTACGGGACCGTGGCCGCCGTCGGCCTGCTCGCCGGAGCCGCCCTGATGGCCTGGCTGCCGCGCACCGACGACCTGCGCGGCAGCTCCCTCCGCGGCGAGCTGGGCGCCCTCCGGCGGCGGGGCGTCTGGCTGATGGTCACCGTCGCGGCGCTCGGCATCTCCAGCATCTTCGCCGTCTACACGTTCATCGGCCCGTTCGTCACCGACGCGGCACTGCGGGACGCCTCGCTCATCCCGATCGCGCTCGCCGTCTTCGGCCTGGGCATGGCGGTCGGCAACCACATCGGCGGACGTGTCGCAGACCGGTATGAGAACCGCGGTCTGATCTCGGGCTACGGCGGTGCTCTGGCGTTCCTGGTGCTGATCGGTGTGGCAGGCGACAACCTGGTGATTCTGCTGCCCTGCCTGTTCGGCGTCGGCGCGACCATGATGTTCGCCATCCCCACCATCCAGGTCCGGTTGACCGGCTTCGCACCGGACGCCCCGACCCTGATGGGAACGCTCAACCTGGCCGCCCTCAACCTGGCCAACTGTCTCGGCGCGATCGGCGGCGCGGTCGCCCTCGACGCCGGCTGGGGGACCCTGTCCACCGTGTGGGCCGGCTTCGTCCTCACCACCGCGGGTCTGCTCCTGTACGTCACGACCGTCGCCCGGGTGAAGCCTGCGCCCGTTCCGGCTCGCGCCTGAACCGCCCGACTCGACCAGCACTCCAGCAAGAGACCCTTGTGGTCCGGTGTGACGGAGGAATCACGTGAACGACGGTGCGGCACCGCGCGGGCCGGTCCTGGACGACGAACAGTTCCGCCGGCTCGCCGAGTACGGTGAGGCGGAGCACGCCGAACCCGGCCGGGACCTGTACACGTCCGGCGACGACACCTACGACTTCTTCCTGCTCGGGTCGGCGACCGTGGACATCGTCCGGGACGCGACGGCGATCGAGCCGGAGCGTCTGATCTACCGGGGCGGCCCCGGAGACTTCCTCGGCGAGCTCAACCTGCTGACCGGTCAGCACGTCTACCTGACCGCCCGGGTGGTGTCCGCCGGGACTGTCGTCCGGATCCGGGCGGCGATGTTGCGCCGGGCCCTCGCCGAGCAGGTCGACATCGCCGACACGCTGATCGAGGCGTTCAGGGAACGGCGCGAGGTGATCCGCGGGGCGGCAGGCAACGCCCTGGAGCTCGTCGGCCTGTCGTACGCCGCGGAGACACTGGAACTGCGCACCTATGTGGCGCAGATGCTCCTGCCGCATTCCTGGCTCGACGCGACCTCGCACCCCGGACGCTCGCTGATGAGACTGGCGGGGCTCGGCGAGGACGACCTCCCGGCCGCGATGGTCAACGGTTCGCTGCTGCGGCGCGCGACGCCCGGAGCTCTTGCCGAGGTGCTCGGTCTCACCTATCGAGCCGACGGGCGTCCGGTCGATCTCGTCGTGGTGGGCGCCGGCCCGGCGGGCCTGGCCGCCGCCGTGTACGGGGCGTCCGAGGGTCTCGTCACCGTACTGCTGGACCGGGCCGGGCTCGGCGGCCAGGCCGCCAAGAGCGCCCGCATCGAGAACTACCTGGGCTTCCCGCACGGAGTCAGCGGTGAAAGCCTGACCCGTCTGGCGATGGTCCAGGCGCTCAAGTTCGGTGTACGGATCCACTCGCCCTGCGAGGTGGCCGGCCTGGACCTCTCCGAGGAGCGACGGCCGGCCGTCCTGCTGGAGGACGGCACACGCATTCAGTGCCGCGCGGTGATCGCCGCGACCGGGGCGCAGTACCGGCACCTCGACCTGCCGCAATGGACGACTTTCGAGAAGTCCGGTTGCGTCCGGTACGCCGCGACCGAGCTGGACGTCCGAGGCTACGAAGACCAGCCGGTGACGGTCGTCGGCGGCGCCAACTCGGCGGGGCAAGCGGCCCTGTCCCTCGCCGCCCGTGGTGCGACGGTGGATCTGATCGTCCGCGGCGCCGATCTCGGAGCCCGGATGTCGTCCTACCTGACCGACCGGATCCGAGCGCATGCGCGGATCCAGGTCCACACCAGCAGCACGATCCGCGAACTCGGCGGCGACGACACCCTCGCGTCGATCGTGGCCGAGAGGTCCGACGGGCGGCAGGACCGGCTGGCTTGCCGCGCCCTGTTCTGTTTCATCGGCGCCGACCCGGTGTCGGGCTGGCTGGACGGCGTGGCCAAGGACCACAACGGCTTCGTCCTCACGGACAGCCGCCTGCCTGCCGAACCGCTCGGTACGGCCCTGCCGTTCCAGACCAGCGCACCCCGGGTCTTCGCGGTCGGCGACCTCCGTGCGGGCTCGACGAAAAGAGTGGCCACCGCCGTCGGCGATGGCGCCGGCGCAGTCTCCTCCGTCCACGAGGCACTCGCCGGCGACTGACACGTCCCTCGGCCGCCGCCGGGGATTTCACCTCTGTCGATACCCAAGAGCCGAGTCGGCAACTGGACGGACACCTCGTACCGGGCGCCTGCCACCGTTGCCGCCAAAGGTCATCTCTGAGCGTCCGTCTCACGTAAGCCGGGGAACGGGGAGACCTGGCGGGTTCGTTGCGCCTGCCAGAAGGTGGGGAGTGGCATTCGATTCTCCCCGGGTTCTCCCCGGATTCTCCCCAGAGGCTCCCCAGAGCCGGTCGGGGCCCCGCTTTGGGGAGGTGCGAGAGTGAACAGCGGAAACTTCGCGTGGGCGAGGGCTCGACCTCTAGAGCCAGTCCCGTCGCTTGAAAATCACGTACAAACTGGCGCATACAACCCCCATCAAGCCGATCGCGAAGGGGTATCCGAACCCCCAGTGCAGCTCGGGCATGTGGGAGAAGTTCATGCCGTAGATGGTGCCGACGAGTGTGGGAGCAAACAGAATCGCGGCCCAGCTGGAGATCTTCTTGATCTCCTCGTTCTGCTCGAACCCCGCCTCCGCCAACGCCCGCATCTCCGCGTTCTGCTGCTGGCTGACCAGCGTCGCGTTCACGGTGAGGATCTCGGTCAGGGCCTGGCGGAAGCCGTCGACGCGTTCGCTGGTGTGGGTGACGTGGTCGGCGACGTCGCGCAGATAGCGCTGGAGTTCGTCGTCGGTGCCGTACTTGGAGAAACCGGCCATCAGACCGTGCAGCATGCCGACCAGAGGGCGGGTGGCGCGCTGGAACTCGACCATCTCGCGGGAGAGTTCGTAGATACGGCGGGAGACCGCGGGATCGCCGCGGAAGACCTCCGTCTCGATCTCGTCGATGTCGTTCTGGACGCCGGCGACGACCGGCAGGTAGCCGTCGACGACCGCGTCCAGTATCGCGTAGAGGACCGCTTCCGGGCCGAGCGCCAACAGTTCCGGGGTCTCCTCCATACGGCGCCGCACCGCCGACAGATCGGGCGCGGCGCCGTGGCGGACCGTGATGACGAAGTCGGGGCCGACGAACACGTGCAGCTCGCCGAAGTCGATCTCCTCGGGGGCGTCGAGATAGCGCGCGGCGCGCAGGACGACGAAGAGGGTCTCGCCGTAGCGCTCCAGCTTGGGCCGCTGATGCGCCTCCTTCGCGTCCTCGACGGCGAGCGGGTGGAGGTCGAACTCGGCGGCGAGGGAGTGCAGTTCGGCCTCGGTCGGGCGGGCGAGCCCGATCCACGCCATGCCGGCCGGCCGCTCCCGCAGCGCCCGGTAGGTCTCCGCGAGCGTGTCGGGGGCGTAGACGCGGACGCCGTCGCGGTACAGCACGGCCTGGACGACACTCGCGACCTCGGCCGTCTTCGGGGGATCCCCGGGAGTCCCCGGCGGGTGCGACCCGTCCGGATCCGGCGGAGGCGGCAGGGCGCGGCGCCAGACGGACTTCCGGGTGCTGCGGCGATCGGGCATCGTGGCTGCCTCTCGGTCGCGTCGGTGGAGCCTACGTCCGCATGATCACGGGGCAGGATATACCGGGCATACGACGTCCCGGGGCTGCCCCCTCCCCGGGGCGCTAGCTTGCGGTACATGACGAAGACGACGACGCCCGCGGCCGGCCCCGTGCTCTCCGACCGGGCCCTGGGCCGCGCCACCCTCGACCGGCAGTTGCTCCTGCGGCCCGCCGCGCTGTCGGCGAAGGCGGCGGTGGAGCATCTGGTGGGTTTGCAGGCGCAGAACGTCAACCCGCCCTACTGCGCGCTCGCCGCCCGCCTCGACCGCTTCGTCCCCGAGGAACTGTCGACGCTGATGGCGGACCGCGAGGTCGTCCGGATCGTCACCATGCGGTCCACGATCCACACCCACACCGCCGACGACTGCCTCACCCTGCGGCCGTTCGTCCAGCCCGCCCGGGACCGCGAGCTGACCGGCTTCCGCACGGGACTCGCCGGCGTCGACCTCGACCGGCTCGCCGCCCTCGCCCGGGACCTCGTGCAGGCCGAGCCGCGCACCATGAAGCAGCTGCGCGAGGCACTCTCCGCCGAGTGGCCGGACGCCGATCCGCAGTCCCTCGCCGTCGCCGCCCGCTGCAGGCTGCCGCTCGTCCAGGTCACGCCGCGCGGGCTGTGGGGGAGGAGCGGGCAGGTCGCCCTCACCACCGCCGAGCACTGGCTCGGCCGGCCCGCCGGACCCGCCCCCGCCCCGGACGACGTCGTGCTGCGCTACCTCGCCGCGTTCGGTCCGGCCTCCGTCAAGGACATGCAGACCTGGGCCGGACTCACCCGGCTGCGCCCGGCCTTCGAGCGCCTGCGCCCCCGTCTGCTCACCTTCCGCGACGAGCGGGGAGCCGAACTCTTCGACCTGCCCGGCGCCCCGCGCCCCGACCCCGCCGCCCCGGCCCCGCCCCGCTTCCTCCCCGAGTTCGACAACCTGCTTCTCTCCCACGCCGACCGCACCCGGGTCGTGCCCGCGGAGTACCGGGGCCGCAGCCGGCAGGGCAACCAGGCCCACCGCACCCTCCTCGTCGACGGGTTCCTGGCGGGGGTGTGGAAGCTGACGGAGGACGCGCTCGTCGTCGAGCCGTTCGGCCGGCTGACCGGGACGCAGCGGGAGGAGGTGACGGGGGAGGGGGAGCGGATGCTGCGGGCGCTGTGTCCGGCGGCGGCGTACGACATCCGGTTCGGGACCGTCGTAGGGCGGTGAACAGGTCACGGACACGGGGAGTGCGCATGGAGAGGGGGCGCTGCGGGCCGCTCGTGGAGGCTCGCAGCGCCCCCTGGTCTTTCACCTGAGGGGTGCTCAGGAAAACTGCTCGGTCACGAGTTGACCTGAGTGGTCACCAGGCTGGAGAAGGTGGTCAGCCGGGTGTACACACCCGGGTAACCGGCCTCCGCGCAGCCCTCGCCCCAAGAAGTGATCCCTGCCAGGACGCCCCCGATGAGCAGGGGACCGCCGCTGTCGCCCTGGCAGGTGTCTACGCCACCGGATGTGTATCCGGCGCAAACCATGTCGGTCGCGACGAAGTCGGAACCGTAGGAGCTCTTGCAGCTGGAGTCGGACACGATCGGCACGGTCGCGGTCCGCAGCTGGTTGGAGGAGCTGCCGTTCTCCGAGGTGGTCCCCCAGCCGAGGATGCGGGCCGTGGTGCCGGCCGCGTACACGCTGGTCTGGGACGAGGAGACGTACGACGCCGTGGTGTACGGCATCGAGGTCGAAAGGGTCAGGACGGCCACGTCGTCGCCGTTGGTGGCGTCCGTGTAGTCCGGGTTGATCCAGATCTTGCTCACTCGGCTGACCGTGCCGTTCGTACCGTTCAGGTACGTCCGGCCGCCGACGACCCGCACGCTGCTGGTGGTCTCGCCGACCATGCAGTGCGCGGCCGTGACCACCTTGGTCGCAGAGACGAGGGTGCCGCCGCAGAACTGGTTCTGCGAGGCGTCCGTGATCTGCATCATGAACGGGTAGGTGGTCGTGGTCGTGGTGGTTCCGCCGACGATCGGCTGGGGGGCTGCGACAGCGGTGGGGGCGCTGAGCAGTGCGGTCGCCGCGGCAGCCGCGGTGGCCGCGACGACGGCTGCGGCCTTCTTGGCGCGGTTGAGCCCGAACATGCGTCTCCTCGTGGGGGATTGCCGGTGGGGGTCGCGCGGGTGTGGGGGTTTTGCACGGGGGCCGCGGGACCGACCCCCGTGTGCCCGGGCGAGCGGCACAGCCCAAACGCTAGGGGCCTCGGCCCCCTCCTCCCAATGAGGGAACCCCCTAGGGGCGTCGGGGCAGGGAAAACCCTCGGTCAACCCGAGTGGGGTCCCCGGTCAACCCGCGTACGGCAGTTAACCCCCGTGCGCGTCACTTCGCGTGGCGCCCCGCCGCCAGCCGGACGATGTCCACCCGGGAGCGGATCCCCAGCTTGCGGTAGACCCGGGTCAGGGTCGCCTCGACCGTCTTGACGCTGATGAACAGCCGCGCGGCGATCTCCCGGTTGGTCGCGCCCTCCATGACCAGCGCGGCGACCTGACGCTCCATCGCCGCGAGGCCGTCGAGGGCGTCGGCCGCGGGCGTCCGCGGGGGTGCGGCGACCTGCTCGGCCGCGCCCTGCGCGGCCGCCTCCTCCACCTGGCGCAGCCAGGGCAGCGCCCGGCACCGCCGGAACAGCCGCGCCGCCTCCTCGTACGAGGTCGGACCGGGCCGCCCGGTGCGCAGCCGGGCGAGCGCGAACGCGGCCCTGGCCTCTTCCAGCCCGTAGCCCAGTTTGGCGAGCCGGTCCTGAACGGACGTCAGCCGGGCGAGGGCCGCCTCGTGGTCGCCGCGTGCCGCCCGGACGAGGGCCTCCGCCCGGTCCAGTACGGCGAGCACGCTCTCCCGGCCGAGCCGCAGCGCGTGCTCGCGGGCCTGGTCTATGACGTCCTGCGCCTCGCCGGGTTCGTCCATCCGGACCAGTGCCTCGGCGAGGTCGCCGTGCCAGCGGCCGCGCGCCGGGTCGGTGATGCGCAGACCCGCCTCCAGTTCCCGCACCCGGCGCAGCGAGCCGACCGCGCCCGCCGCGTCCCCTGCCACCAACTGGGCGTGGCCCAGCGCGGCCAGCGCGCGCGAGAGGTACATGTGGTCGCCGTCCTCCTCGGCGCGCACCGCCGCCTCCCGGGCCAGGGCCAGCGCCCGGTCCAGGTCGCCGCCGGAGGCCTCGGCGAGGGAGGCGAGCATCGCGGACGCACCGAGGCCGATGCCGGAGTCGCGGGCGAGCCGCAGGCTCTCGCGGGACAGGTCCAGGGCGCGCCCGCAGTGTCCGGAGCGCAGTTCGGTCTCGGCCAGGAAGCGCTGGAAGTGCACCTCGCTCTCGACCATGCCCCGCCTGCGGACCTCGCGCAGCAGCGCGGTGATGGTCGTACGGGCCTCGGCCAGCTGGTCGCTCATCAGCAGCCAGCGGAACCGGGCCGCGCCGACGCCGTTGTGATGGCACGCCACATACGGGTCCTGAGGCTCCTTCAGGGCCCGCTTGATGGTCGCGGGCGCGTTCGGATGGCCCATCAGGGTCTCGGTGGAGGACTGGAAGGACAGCGCCATCAGCTCGGTGCGCCGGTCGCCGCCGCGCGCGGCGAGCTCCGCCGCGTGCGCGGCCTCCTGGCGGGCCTCGGAGAAGTCGCCCTCGACGATCAGCTTGCGCCAGGCGAGGTGGTAGTGGACGAGGGCGAGCAGCCGCGGGTCGTCGCCGGCGTCGGCGAGGGCCTGCGGGAAGACGGCGTCGACGTCGCCGAGGGCCTGTCCGGCGGCCTCGATGACCACCTCCCAGGCGCGGATCCGGTCGGCGGGCACGGTGGCCCGGGTCAGCACCTCGCGTGCGATGTCCCGGGCGAGGTCCACCTCACCGGCGATGATCGCGTCCTCGGCGGCCTGGAGACGGTGCTCGTCCGGGGCGGGGGCGCCGTCCGGCGGGGCGTGCCGGGCGGCGAGCAGCCCCAGCGAGGCGGCGACCGACGGGGCACCGCGGTCGCGGGCGAGGGCGGCGGCCTCGGCGAGCCGGGCGGCCACCTCCGGGTCGGTGCCGGTGGTGGCCAGGGCGAGGTTGCGGGCCCGCTCGATCGGGTCGGAGGCGGCGGTGGACAGCGCGGCGTGCGCGGCCCGGCGCTCCTGCGCGGGCGCCTCCGCGTACAGCGCCGCCGAGATCAGCGGGTGCGCGAAGCGTACGGCGGGGCCCTCGGGTTCGGTCGCCAGCAGGCCGAGCTCGGCGGCCCGGGCGGTCTCGGCCTCGGCGTTCTCCCGGCCGGCCGCGTGCAGCAGGGCCAGCGTGGGGCGGGCGCCCGCGCTGGCCACCAGCAGGGTGCGGCGGGCCTCGGCGGAGAGCATGTCGAGGCGGCTGAGCACCAGGGCGCGCAGCGAGGTCGGCACCGGCAGCGGTTCGCCGGGGCGCGGCGGGGCCGGGTTCTCGCCGAGGGCGCGGCCGATCTCGAGGGCGAACAGCGGGTTGCCGCCGCTGGTGCGGTGGATCTCGCGGACCGTGGAGCGGGGCAGGTCGGTGTAGCCGCGGTGGTCGAGCAGGGCGGAGACCTGGGCGCGGGAGAGCGGGTTCAGCCGGACGGCGAGGGTGTCGGGTGGGGACGCGCGTAGATGGCGGTCATACTCCTGGCCCTCCGTCCGTACCGCGCACAGCAGCTGGACGGGGGTGTCGCCGAGGCGTCGGGCGGCGAAGCCGAGGAGTTCGGCACTGGCCGAATCCAGCCACTGCATGTCGTCGGCGACGAGCAGGACGGGGCCGGCGGTGGCGAGGGCGCGCAGGGCGGACAGCACGGCGAGGCGCAGGGCGAGGCCGTCGCGTTGCAGGGTCGATTCGCCGCGGCCGGTGAGCGCCGACTCCAGGGCCGTGCGCTGGGCCGTCGGCAGCTTGTCCGAGATCTCGTCCACGACCAGACCGAAGAGGTCGGCCAGGGCCAGGAAGGGGAGGTGGGATTCGGACTCGGTCGCGGAGCAGCGCAACACGGTGTGCGCCGCGTCGCCGTAATCCGCGGCCAATGCCCGCAGCACGGTCGACTTTCCTATTCCGGCGGGGCCGTGCAGCAGCACGCTGCCGCCGCGCGTCAACTGGTCACGGGCGGAGCCGAACAGCTCCTCCCTGCCGATGACCAGGTCGGGGCGGCCTCTGGCAGGCTCTTTGATGTCCCGTCGCACGGTCACCGCTCCCCTCCGAGTGTCGTGTCCGGGCCAAATTCTAGGCAATGTCGCTTTGAATTTCGGAGGGACGGCGTGGTGAGGGATATAACAACGTGACGCATAGGGAAATTCACTGCGGCGGCGGGTGAATGGATAGTGGTCGTCGCGGTTCCTTCCTGGCTTGATCCGAGCGGTCCGTCCGCCCCGCGCGCGGGGCGTGGGAGCACTCTTCCACGGCCGTGTTACCGACAGGAACAGTCTCGCGCCGGCTCACGGAAGTCACGGCCTCCCCGGCCAGGCAGGCCGGCACGCCCAGTTCACGCGGGGCGGGCGTGACCCGCGGCTCGCCGTGGCCCGGTGTCAGATCCCGCAGGCGTCCGGCAGTTCCGCGCGCGGGGCCGCGTGCGCCTCACCGGGACCGCCGGCACCGGGCGCAGGCCCTCCTCGGCGACAGCCGCGTCGTCCTCGTGGCTGATCTGCCGGGACAGGGAGTGGTCGCTCACCGCGCACGGGCCGCCCGACCGCCTTTGCCGCCGAGGCCGTTGCCGGAGGGCACCGCGAGGCCCTGCGGCGCGAGCGTGGCCGCGCCGCCGAACTCGCCGATCCGCATCCGTGTCCGCCCCGCCCAGGTCTGCCGCCACGTCCTCGCCCTTTCCGAGTGACCGGGGAGTGTCCTGGTGCCGCACACTCCGTTCAGGGGTAGTGAGACCTGCATCACGGATTACACGATGTCGGAGAGCCGCCCGGCAATGGTCCGGCACCGCGGGAGTGAGCCGGAGGGGCGCGCCGATGCCGAGCGTGCGAGCACGGACGGGATCCCGGCACCGGCCGGGGGCGCCCCGCAGGCGATCGACCGAAGAGCGAGGAGGACACAGATGACGACGGCGACGGCGACGGAGCTGTTCCGCAGGGCACGGGACTTCCTGCTGGCACATCGCGAGGACTACGCGGCCGCCTACGAGGGCTTCCGGTGGCCCCGCCCGCGGCAGTTCAACTGGGCCCTCGACTGGTTCGACGTCATCGCGGACGGCAACGACCGCACCGCGCTGCACATCGTGGAGGAGGACGGCTCCGAGACCCGGCTGACCTTCGCCGAGCTCTCCGACCGCTCCGACCGGGTCGCGAACCGGCTGCGCGAGCGCGGGGTCGCCGCCGAGGACCGCATCCTCGTCATGCTCGGCAACCAGGCCGAACTGTGGGAGACCGCCCTCGCCGCGATGAAGCTGCGCGCCGTCGTCATCCCCGCCACCCCGCTCCTCGGCGCCGCCGACCTGCGCGACCGCGTGGAGCGCGGCCGGGTGCGGCACGTCCTGGTGCGGGCCGAGGACACCGGCAAGTTCGACGAGGTGCCCGGGGACTACACCCGCACCGCCGTCGGCGGCGCCCCCGAGGGCTGGCAGCCGTACGAGGACGCGTACGACGCCCCCGCCGGCTTCACCCCCGACGGACCCACCCACGCCGACGACCCCCTGATGCTGTACTTCACCTCCGGCACCACCGCCCGCCCCAAACTGGTCGAGCACACCCACACCTCGTACCCGATCGGCCATCTGGCGACGATGTACTGGATCGGTCTGAAGCCGGGCGACGTGCACCTCAACATCTCCTCGCCCGGCTGGGCGAAGCACGCCTGGTCCAACCTCTTCGCGCCCTGGAACGCCGAGGCGACCGTCTTCATCCACAACTACACGCGCTTCGACGCGGGCCGGCTGATGGCGGAGATGGACCGGGCCGGCGTCACCACCTTCTGCGCCCCGCCCACCGTCTGGCGGATGCTGATCCAGGCCGACCTCACCCAGCTGCGCACCCCGCCGAGGGAGATCGTCGCGGCCGGTGAGCCGCTGAACCCCGAGGTGATCGAGCAGGTCCGCCGCGCCTGGGGGGTGACCGTCCGGGACGGCTTCGGGCAGACCGAGACCGCCGTCCAGGTCTCCAACAGCCCCGGCCAGGAACTCAAGACCGGCTCCATGGGCCGCCCGAGCCCCGGCTACCGCGTCGAACTCCTCGATCCGGTCTCGGGCGCGCCCGGCGCGGACGAGGGCGAGATCGCGCTCGACCTCGCGGACCGGCCGGTGGGCCTGATGACCGGCTACCACGGCGACGCCGACCGCACGGCGGAGGCGATGGCCGGCGGCTACTACCGCACCGGCGACATCGGCGCCCGCGACGCGGACGGCTACATCACCTACGTCGGGCGCGCCGACGACGTCTTCAAGGCCTCCGACTACAAGATCAGCCCGTTCGAGCTGGAGAGCGCGCTGCTGGAGCACGAGGCGGTGGCCGAGGCGGCCGTCGTGCCCGCTCCCGACGCGCTGCGCCTCGCCGTGCCCAAGGCCTACGTCGTGCTCGCCGAGGGCTGGCAGCCGGGCCCCGACACCGCGAAGGTGCTGTTCGAGCACTCCCGGGAGGTCCTCGCGCCCTACAAGCGCGTCCGCCGCCTGGAGTTCGCGCCGCTGCCCAAGACCGTCAGCGGCAAGATCCGCCGGATCGAGCTGCGGGAGGCGACGGCGGCGGGTTCGGCGGACGAGTACCGCGAGGAGGACTTCCGGTGAACTCGTACACGCACGGCGTCGGCGGCGCCCCGCTCCTCGGCGACACCATCGGCGCGAACCTGGACCGGGCGGTGGCCGCCTGGCCGGACCGCGACGCGCTCGTCGACGTACCGTCCGGCCGGCGCTGGACGTACGCCGCGTTCGGCGCGGACGTCGACCGGCTGGCCTCCGCGCTGCTGGCCTCCGGCGTCGCCAAGGGCGACCGGGTGGGCATCTGGGCCGTCAACTGCGCCGAGTGGGTGCTCGTCCAGTACGCCACCGCCCGTGTCGGCGCGGTCATGGTGAACATCAACCCGGCCTACCGCACTCACGAGGTCGAGTACGTCCTCCGCCAGGCCGGAGTCCGGCTGCTCTTCGCCTCGCTCGGCCACAAGAGCAGTGACTACCGGGCGATGATCGACCAAGTGCGGCCCGGCTGCGCCGAGTTGCACGAGGTGGTGTACTTCGGCGACCCGAGCTGGGAGGCCCTGCTCGCCCGGGCCGCCCCGGACGCCTCCTTCCCCGAGCTCTCCTGCGACGACCCCATCAACATCCAGTACACCTCGGGCACCACCGGCTTCCCCAAGGGAGCCACCCTCTCCCACCACAACATCCTCAACAACGGTTACTTCGTGGGCGAGATGATCGCCTACAGCGAGCAGGACCGGATCTGCATCCCGGTGCCCTTCTACCACTGTTTCGGGATGGTGATGGGGAATCTGGCGGCCACTTCACACGGCGCCTGCATGGTGATCCCGGCCCCCTCCTTCGACCCGAAGGCCACCCTGGAGGCGGTCCGCCGGGAGCGGTGCACGTCCCTGTACGGCGTCCCGACCATGTTCATCGCGGAGCTCGGACTCCCCGACTTCGCGACGTACGACCTGTCCTCCCTGCGCACCGGCATCATGGCGGGCTCACCCTGCCCGGTGGAGGTGATGAAGCGGGTGGTCGCCGAGATGAACATGGCGGAGGTGTCCATCTGTTACGGCATGACGGAGACCTCGCCCGTCTCCACCCAGACCCGCCGCGACGACGACCTGGAACACCGCACGGCCACGGTCGGCCGAGTCCTGCCGCACATCGAGGTGAAGGTCGTCGACCCCGCGACCGGGGTCACGCAACCCCGCGGCAGCGCGGGCGAGTTGTGCACCCGCGGCTACAGCGTGATGCTCGGCTACTGGAACGAGCCCGAGAAGACCGCCGAGGCGATCGACCCGGGGCGCTGGATGCACACCGGTGACCTCGCGATGATGCGCGAGGACGGCTACGTGGAGATCGTCGGCCGCATCAAGGACATGATCATCCGGGGTGGGGAGAACATCTACCCGCGCGAGATCGAGGAGTTCCTCCACGGCCACCCGAAGATCAGGGACGTCCAGGTGGTCGGAGTGCCGCACGAGATGTACGGCGAGGAGGTGCTCGCCTGTGTGATCCCGCGGGACGCGGCCGATCCGCCGACGCTTGAGGAACTGCGCGGCCACTGCGAGGGCCGGCTCGCGCACTACAAGATCCCCAGCCGGATCCGGGTGCTGGAGGAGTTCCCGATGACGGTGTCCGGGAAGGTGCGCAAGATCGAGCTGCGGGAGACCTACGGCGCCTGAGCCGTGACGCCGTCGCCTCAGGCGCCCTGGGCGTCCAGGGCGGCGGCCTGCGTGTTCACGGGCTGCGGGGTGCCCGTGAGGTCCAGCACGAACAGCGGGACGCGCAGCCGCTCGGCCCCGGCCCTCGCCTCCTCGGCGTACCCGGACAGGGAGAAGTACACGCAGTCCGCGGACTGTGTCATCGCCGTCAGCCACAGGCACTCCACGTCCCGCAGCGAGGCCGGGCTCACCCTCGGGTCCACCTGCGCCAGCAGTCCGCGGGCGGCGAGACCGATCCCGGCGGTGGGCCGCTGGTCGGCCCGCCGGACGTCGCCGTAGCCGAGCCAGCGCAGATAGAGCGCGGCGGCCGTGACGGCGTCGAGAGCGGTGCGTATGGCCACGGACCGGAAGACGGGCCGACGGGGTGTGGTCAGCGGTGCCTCGGTCACCGGGATCCTCAGGGCAGTCCCGCAGGGGCAGCCCAGTTCCGGGCGCGGCCACTGGCCGCGGCGGCCGCAGGCCCCGCAGCGCAGGGTGATCCACTCCTCGTCCCACGCGCGGTGGGCGACCGCCGTGGGCGCCGCCCGCCGGTCGAGCACCGGCGTGACGAGGGCGCCGCACGCGCACGGATAGGACGGCGCTGTGAAGGCACGTTCGGTCCGGCAGGCCGGACAGCGCACCGGCACGCTCTCGGACATGACCCCCATCGTCCTCCTTCGGAACCCTCTTGTCCGTCTCTTGACGACCTTGGCGCACCCACTTGCGCGGCGGGCGCCGCGTTCGTCGATCAGGGCACTCGGGGTCCGGTGATCGACTGATTCAGTACGAGCTCCCGCAGGAGGCCCCTGCGCCGCACGAGAAGCCGCCCCCGGTTCCGCCGCCGCCACCGCGAGGTGCACGGCGGTGGAAGGCCTTGTCGTCCGTCACCTCCGCGCGGGGGACGAGCCCCGCCCGCATCGCGAACCGCGGCACGAGGAGGCTCAGCGCAGCCTCGCCGTGGAGGGCGACCGCCATGACGGCGGCGTCCGCCGCGACCCCCTTCCTGCTCTCCGGGAGGGGGTGCTCGGCGCGCAGGGCCGCGAGTGTCCGCCGGCCGGCGCGGCTTCGGCGCGGCGGAAGGACGCGCAGGAGCCGCGCCGACCGCAGGGCTTTCACCAGGTCGGCGAGGGCCGCGCGCACGGCGGGCCGGGTCGACAGCTCAGGCAGGCCGACGGGCTGGACGAGTGCCTCGCGCACCGCCTCGGCCAGCGGTGGAAGGGGAGGCGGGGCCTGGCCGGCAGCCTCGGAGGCCTCCGAGGTCCGCAGTCTGCCGGGCCGGCCCGCCTCCACGACGCCCCGCAGATGCAGATCGACGACGGCCGCGGTGACGGCGGCCCGTGGGCCGCCGCGCAGCAGCGCGACCTCGTACGGCTGAAGCAGGACCGGACTGTCGACGCTCATGGTGACCCCCTGCGGCGGGGCCCGCCGCCCCCGTGCCGACGGGTCCCGCCTGACCACAATGTGCCCCGCCCCAGGGCCGGTCGAAGCCTCTGGAACCATGTTCAGAGGTTGATTTGAGGTTGTCGTACCCGGCCTACGGCACCTGCGGTCCGTGGGGCTCCGTCAGTCCCGGCCAGTCGTCCGGGCCGCCGCCCTGCCACTCGATGAGGTCGTCCACCTCCACCTCGATCCGGTCCAGGTCGGCCAGGCGCAGGATCTCGACCACGTCGTCGAGGTGCGAGGCGACCCCGAGGACGGTGTCGCCCGAGGTCACCCGGCGGGAACCGTCCAGGGCGGGTGCGTGGACGACGATGTGCGGGTACGGCGTCGGATTGCCCATGTCTTCAGGATGCGTGGTGGCGTCCGGCGGCGCGAGGCCGGGCGCGAGGGCGTTCGCGCCGCCGCACGGGGTCCTTCGCCGTCCTCGACCAAGGGCTCGGCGAAAGCCGTACAGGGCGTTAGGTTGAGGGCGTGCGATTGAAAGTGGAGTTCACCACCGAGCCCTTCGACCTCGACGAGGCACCCCCGCACGCGCTGGCCGCGCGTGAGGTGATCGAGGCCGCGGACCTGGACGCGGTGGACGTCGGGCCGTTCGGCAACACCGTGGAGGGTGGTGCCGAGACCGTGCTCGCCGCCGTGGACACCCTGTTGCGCAAGTCGCTCGGCGCGGGCGCCACCCGGATCTCGCTCCAGGTCAACGTCCTCGGGGAGGGCGAGTGACCGGGGCCGGTGACGAGCCCTTCATCGCGGCCGTGAAACCGCTGGTCGACGCGATGGGCGGGGAGATGGTCCCGCCCGACGAGGCCGGACCTGACGACGTGGTCCTCGCCTGGGAGGGCGCCGACGTCGTCGCCGTGCGGCTGCCCCAGCTCGCCGACTCCCTCGATCACATCCTCGCTGCCATGGAGCGCAAGAAGGGCAGGCCCCTCGCCGACCTGGACCGCAAGGCCAAGCAGGAGGTCGTGCGGACGCTGGAGGCGCGGGGCGCGTTCTCCGTCCGGCACGGCGTGGAGACCGTCGCGAGTGCCCTCGGGGTCAGTCGCTTCACCGTCTACAACTACCTCAACCGCGAGAAAGAGGCCTGATCGCAGGTCTGCGGACGCACGAGGGCTCGTAACCCGGAATTTTCAACAAAGTGTTGACGTGGTGTCGTGGGGAGGCGTTAGCTGACCCCGTGACTTCGACTTCCACGCCCCCGGGCCTGGCTCGGTTCAACGCGCTCGAGGAGTCCGCGGCCCGTGCCGTCCTCCTCGACGCGTGCGCCTCCACGGCGTGGGCGGACCGGCTGCTCGCGGCCCGCCCCTACGCCACCGCCGACGGGTTGTACGCCGCGAGCGACTCCGCCACGGCCGGGCTGACCGCGGCCGACCTGGCCGAGGCGATGGCCGGGCATCCGCCGATCGGCCGCCCCGAGCCGGGTGATCCCGCCTCGGCCCGCGAGCAGCGCGGCATGGCGGACGCCTCCGCGGAGCTCAGGGCGGAGATGCTCGAACTCAACCTGGCCTACCAGGAGAAGTTCGGCCATGTCTTCCTGATCTGCGCCACCGGCCGCACCGGCGAGCAGATGCGCGACGCGGTGAAGGAGCGACTCGGCAACGCGCCGGAGCAGGAACGTGAGATCGTCCGCACCGAGCTGGGCAAGATCAACCGTATCCGTCTGGCCCGACTCGCCGAAGAGGACTGACGAAGCATGAGCACCGGCACCACCGCCTCCGTGTCCACGCACATCCTGGACACCAGCGTCGGCCGCCCCGCCCGGGGCGTCGCCGTCCGGCTCTCCGTCCGTGCGGTCCGTGACGCCGCATGGCAGGCGCTCGGCGGCTCCGCGACCGACGCGGACGGCCGGTGCAGGGACCTCCCGGCCCTGCCGGAAGGGACCACCCAGGTACGGCTCGACTTCGCCGTGGAGCCGTATCTCGCCGAACGGGACAGCGGTGCCGTGTTCTTCCCGGAGGTCGTCATCACCTTCGCGGTGGAACCCGGCGAGCACTACCACGTACCGCTGCTGCTCAACCCGTTCGGCTACTCCGTATACCGAGGGAGCTAGCTCCATGCCCATCCTGGGACAGAACCAGTACGGCAAGGCCGAGAACCGGGTCGTGAAGATCACGCGGGACGGCGCCACCCACCACATCAAGGACCTCAACGTGTCAGTGTCGCTGAGCGGCGACATGGACGAGGTCCACTACTCCGGCTCCAACGCCAACGTGCTGCCGACCGACACCACCAAGAACACGGTGTACGCGTTCGCCAAGGAACACGGCATCGAGTCCGCCGAGCAGTTCGGCATCCACCTCGCCCGGCACTTCGTGACCTCGCAGGAGCCGATCCACCGGGCCCGGATCCGCATCGAGGAGTACGCCTGGGAGCGCATCGACACCCCGGAGAGCCGGCACTCCTTCGTCCGTCAGGGGCAGGAGACGCGTTGCACCCAGATCACCTTCGACGGCTCGTCGTGGGAGGTCGTCTCCGGGCTGAAGGACCTGGTGGTCATGAACACCACCGACTCCGAGTTCTGGGGCTACGTCAAGGACAGGTACACGACGCTTCCCGAGGCACGCGACCGCATCCTCGCCACCGAGGTCTCCGCCCGCTGGCGCTTCGGCTGGTCCGACGACGCCAAGGAGACGCCCGACTGGGACGACTCCTACGCGCAGACGAGGAAGCACCTGCTCCAGGCGTTCGCCGAGACGTACTCGCTCTCCCTCCAGCAGACGCTGTACGCGATGGGCTCGCGGATCATCGACCGCCGCGAGGAGATCGACGAGACCCGCTTCTCCCTCCCGAACAAGCACCACTTCCTGGTGGATCTGGCCCCGTTCGGGCTCGAGAACGACACCCCCGACGGAGCTGTGTACTTCGCGGCCGACCGCCCGTACGGCCTGATCGAGGCCACCGTCCTGCGGGACGGCTGCGAGGCGAAGATCCCGGCGGACCTCACCCACCTCTGAAGGACGGACCATGGCAGCAGCCCAGCGCGTCGTCATCGAGAACTGTTCGATCGCCACCGTCGACGCCGACGACACCGAGTACGCGGCCGGACATGTCGTCCTGGCCGGCAACCGCATCGAGGCGGTGGGTGCGGGCCCGGCCCCGGCGGACCTGGACGACGTCGTCCGGCGGATCGACGCCACCGGCCATCTGGTCACCCCGGGCCTGGTCAACACCCACCACCACTTCTACCAGTGGATCACCCGGGGCCTGGCAACCGACCACAACCTCTTCGACTGGCTGGTCGCGCTGTACCCGATGTGGGCGCGCATCGACGAGGAGATGGTCCGCGCCGCCGCCGAGGGGTCGCTGGCGATGATGGCCCGCGGTGGTGTCACCACCGCCATGGACCACCACTACGTCTTCCCGGAGGGCTCCGGCGACCTCTCCGCCGCGATCATCGGCGCCGCCCGCGACATGGGTGTCCGCTTCACCCTCGCCCGCGGCTCCATGGACCGCAGCGAGAAGGACGGCGGTCTGCCTCCGGACTTCGCGGTCGAGACCCTCGAAGGCGCCCTCGCCGCCACCGAGGAGACCGTACGACGGCATCACGACACGTCCTTCGACGCGATGACCCGGATCGCCGTCGCCCCCTGCTCGCCCTTCTCGGTCTCCACCGAACTCCTGCGTGAGGGCGCGGAGCTGGCCCGCCGCCTCGGTGTGCGCCTGCACACCCACGGATCGGAGACGGTCGAGGAGGAGAAGTTCTGCCACGAGTTGTTCGGCATGGGCCCGACCGACTATTTCGAGTCCACCGGCTGGCTCGGCGACGACGTGTGGATGGCGCACTGCGTCCACATGAACGACTCCGACATCGCCGCCTTCGCGCGGACGAAGACCGGCGTGGCCCACTGCCCGTCCTCCAACGCCCGCCTGGCCGCGGGGATCGCGCGGGTCCCGGACATGCTCGCCGCCGGCGTCCCGGTCGGTCTCGGGGTCGACGGTACGGCGTCCAACGAGTCCGGCGAACTCCACACCGAACTGCGCAACGCCCTGCTCGTCAACCGCCTCGGCGCCCACCGCGAGGCCGCCCTGAACGCCCGTCAGGCCCTGCGGCTCGGCACCTTCGGCGGCGCGCAGGTCCTGGGCCGGGCCCGGGAGATCGGCTCCCTGGAGCCCGGCAAGCTCGCCGACCTGGTGCTGTGGCGGCTGGACACCCTCGCCCACGCCTCGATCGCCGACCCGGTCACGGCACTGGTCTTCGGTGCACCGGCCCCGGTCACCGCCTCGTTCGTGAACGGCCGTCAGATCGTCGAGAACGGCCGCCTGCTGACCGCCGACGAGGACGCCGTCGCCCGCTCGACGAGAGAGCAGGCCCAGCGCCTCGCACGGATCGTGGCCGCAGGCTGAGCGGACGTACCGGGAACGGGCGCGGGATCACCGTGAGGCGTTCGGGCAGGCCGTGACCCGAGTGGTGACTACAGCCCGAACAGACCGGGATCCGACGCCAGTTCCTTGAACCAGCCCTGCGGGTTCTTCACCATCCGGCGTTCCTTCAGGTCCAACAGCCCGCCGACGGCGACGATTTCGGCCGCCACCGTGCCGTCCGTCCTGCGGATGGTCTGGTGGATCCGG
The DNA here is from genome assembly GCF_040295925.1 of Streptomyces sp. NPDC002588. Classification (NCBI taxonomy): domain Bacteria; kingdom Bacillati; phylum Actinomycetota; class Actinomycetes; order Kitasatosporales; family Streptomycetaceae; genus Streptomyces; species Streptomyces sp. NPDC002588. The sequence goes on along the minus strand of NZ_JBEOWF010000007.1, from coordinate 164,629 downwards.
AACGTCTTGCCCTCGCCCCACTCGAAGGCGCACGTCACGTCGATCTCGTCACCGGCGAGGAGCTCCCGCTGGTAGCGGATGGTCGTCTCCAGGGCGACCGGACCCACCCCTCTTCCGTTCAGACCGGCCTGGCTGATGCCCGCGGCCTGCAGCAGGGACCAGCGGGCGTGCTCCGCGTAGTTGATGTACACGCTCTGGTTGACGTGCCCCTGCACGTCCGTCTCGTACCCGCGGACGGTGATCCGGACGGAAAACGGCTCGGTCACTGCTTCCCCTTCTCCTCGACGCCATCGATCTTGGCATGCTTGCTACACCCGGCGCGGGGAAGCCAGCAGATAGCGCGCTCTGGTCCGGGGATCGGTGTGCTCGCCGGCCTGCCAGCCCGCCTTCTCCAGCGTCGCCGCGCAGGCCCGCAGAGTCGCCTCGTCAGGCCCGCGCACCGCGACGGCCTCGGGCTGCGGGGTGGCCCGCACCCGATAGCCGGGAGTCCCGGGGCCGGCCGGCGGGTGTCCCGCCGCTTCCAGCGCCAGCGCGGCCGCCCGCACGAGATGCTGCCGCTCCCAGCCGCACGGCCGGTCCGTGGCCCCGTCGGCATTGGTCATCCGGCGCAGCTCCAGCAGCCCCTGCCAGGCGCTGTGCACCTCGCGGGCGCGGGCGGGACCGGAGGGTCCGGCGTCCTCCTCGCCGCCGACGCGAGCCGCGAAGCCGCCGGCGGTGGGCCGCGGGGGTTCGGCAACCGGCTCCCGCTCCGGCTCGGCCTCCCGCAGCCGGTGCCCCGCCGGAGTCAGGAAGTGGTCGTGCGGCGGCCGCGGGTGGCGGAACGCGAGGCCGCGCCCCACCAGTGCCGCGAGCTGCGCCTCCGTACCCCTGAGCCGCCCGGTGACGGGCTCGGCGGCGTCGATCACCCGCCGCTGCGCGGCGGTCGGCGGTCGTGTCACGGCGGCTCCCTCCCAGTCCGGTGTCCTCTTCTCGAAGGCTACGGCTGGGCTCTGACATTCCAGGCGGCGATCACCGGCCGCCCGTGCTCCGTGCCCAGTCGGCCGAGCGTCCCGGTCCCGAGCTGGAACAGCGCCCCCGCCGACGGCGCGAGGCCGAGCCATCTCGCGGTCAGCACCCGCAGGACGTGCCCGTGTGCCACCAGCACCACGCCGGCGGCGGGCTCCGCCTCCACCTTGGCCAGCATCCGGTCCGCGCGCTCCCCGACCTGCTCGGGCGTCTCGCCGGGGTGCTGGGGAGGGCCGGGCGCGACGCCGTCCCTGAAGAGGAACCAGCCGGGCCGGGTGCGCCGGATCTCGAGGGTCGTCACACCCTCGTAGCCGCCGTAGTCCCACTCCCGCAGATCGGCGTCGACCCGCGGCGCCCGCAGCCCGATCAGCTCCGCCGTCTCGCGGGCCCGCCGGAGCGGGCTGACGAACGCGGCGCCGACCTCGAGCGACCGGACCAGCGGCGCGAGCCGCCGTGCCTCGGCCCGCCCGTCCTCGGTCAGCGGGACGTCCGTCCAGCCGGTGTGCCGCCCGGAGCGCGACCACTCGGTCTCACCGTGCCGGACGAGGAACAGGTCGCCCACCGCGTGTCCTCCCTGCCGTACCCCCTGCCTCCCTGCCGTAGGTCTTCTTGCCTGTTTTCTGCTTTTTCTACCGGTTACTGCCGGTATCCGCTGAGGAACCGCCCGATCCGCCCGATGGCCGTCTCCAGGTCCTCCGCGTGCGGGAGGGTGAGGATGCGGAAGTGGTCGGGGGTGGGCCAGTTGAAGCCGGTGCCCTGCACGACCTGGATCTTCTCCTGCAGCAGCAGGTCGAGGACGAACTTCTCGTCGTCGTGGATCGGGTGCACCTGGGGGTCGATGCGCGGGAACGCGTACAGCGCGCCCTTCGGCTTCACGCAGGACACGCCCGGGATCTCGTTGAGCTTCTCCCAGGCCACGTTGCGCTGTTCGTGGAGCCTGCCGCCGGGGGCGGTGAGGTCGCGGATGGACTGCCGGCCGCCGAGCGCGGCCTGGATGGCGTACTGGGCGGGCGCGTTGGCGCACAGCCGCATGGAGGCCAGCATGGTGAGGCCCTCCAGGTAGTCCTTCGCGTGCTGCCTGGGCCCGGTCACCACCAGCCAGCCCGAGCGGAAGCCCGCCACCCGGTACGTCTTCGACAGGCCACAGAAGGTGAGGACCACCAGGTCGGGGGCGAGCGCGGCGGCCGAGTGGTGCACGGCGTCGTCGTAGAGGATCTGGTCGTAGATCTCGTCGGCGAACACCATCAGGCCGTGCCGGCGGGCGAGGTCGAGGATGCCCTCGACGATCTCCTTCGGGTAGACCGCGCCGGTGGGGTTGTTCGGGTTGATGATGACGACGGCCTTGGTGCGGTCGGTGATCTTCGACGCCATGTCGTCCAGGTCCGGGTACCAGTCGGCCTGCTCGTCGCACAGGTAGTGGACCGCCCTGCCGCCCGCGAGAGTGGTCACCGCCGTCCAGAGGGGGAAGTCGGGGGCGGGGATCAGGATCTCGTCGCCGTCCTCGATCAGGGCCTGTACGGCCATCGAGATCAGCTCGGAGATGCCGTTGCCGAGGAAGACGTCGTCGACGCCGACCTCCAGGCCCAGGGTCTGGTAGCGCTGGGCCACGGCCCGGCGGGCGGAGAGGATGCCGCGCGAGTCGGTGTAGCCGTGCGCCTGCGGCAGCATCCGGATCATGTCCTGGAGGATCTCCTCGGGCGCCTCGAAGCCGAAGAGGGCCGGGTTGCCGGTGTTCAGGCGCAGCACGCTGTGGCCGGCCTCCTCGAGCGCGTTCGCGTGCTCGACCACCGGGCCGCGGATCTCGTAACAGACCTCGCTCAGCTTGTTCGACTGCCGGAACTCCATGCGCGCTCGCCCCTCCGGTTCGTGGTGTTGCTTGGTTTTACCAAGTTCCAGCTTGGAAAGTCCAACGACATGTCTAGACTGCGTGCCATGTCACCTCGCCGAAGCTACGACCAGTACTGTTCCGCCGCCCGCGCGCTAGACGTCGTCGGTGACCGCTGGACCCTGCTGATCGTCCGGGAGCTGCTCGCCGGCCCGCGCCGCTACACGGACCTGCACGCCGACCTGCCGGGCGTCAGCACGGACGTACTCGCCGGGCGGCTGCGGGACATGGAGCGCGACGGCCTCACCACCCGCCGCAGGCTGCCGCCGCCGGGAGCGGCCTACGTGTACGAACTCACGCCCCGAGGGCGGGAGTTGCTGCCGGTGATCCAGGCTCTGGGGAAGTGGGGCGAGGGTGAGCTCGGTGAGCGCACGCCCACCGACGCCGTCCGCGCCCACTGGTTCGCGCTGCCGCTGCTGCGCTCGCTGGAGGGGGAGGGGCTCGTCGAAGTCCGGCTGGAGGAAGGGGACTTCCACCTGTATCTCGGGGAGGCGGAGGGGCCGGTCCTCGGCGGTGGCCGCGCCCCCCGGGAGCCCGACGCGCGGCTCTCGCTGGACGCCGACACCGGTGCGGCCGTCGCCCGCGGGGAGCTGGGCCTGCTGGACGCCGTACGCGCCGGGCGGATCGAGGTCACCGGCGAGGGGACGCTCGCGAAAGAGCTCCGGGAGGCATGAGAAAGGGCCCACCGCGCCGCCGCGGTGGGCCCTCCGGGGGAGCGTCAGGCGCCCGGCGGTACGTTGCGCGGCCGTCCCGACCCGCGCGTCAGCGTGTACCCGCCGATTCCGGCGAGCGCGGCCAGGATCGCGCCGATGCCCGTCCACACCCAGCGGTCGGACCACCAGCCGGACGCCCAGCCGTCGTCCGGCTCGATGCTCGACAGCACGGCGGACGCCGACGAATCGTCGTCCTTGGCCTCGGACTTGACCGCGACACCGGGGACGAGCGGCTGGGACAGCGAGCCGTCCACGGCCGCCGCACCGCCGATGTCCTTGGAGTCCACCCGCAGTTCGGCGCTGACCGGCAGCCCCAGGTCGGACGCCTTGAGGCCGGTGGCCGTCAGACGGACGTAGTACGTGCCCGGCAGCGGGTCGTCCGCCCACGGCTCCGACCAGGCGCGCACGGTGCGCAGCACACAGGCCAGCTCGACCGAGGCGCTGCCCTGGGCGGCGGTGCGGGTCTGGGCGCCGTACTGGCAGGCCTGACGGCGCCGCAGACCGTCGTACACGTCGATCTGCCAGGTCTGCGCCACGTGCTCGTCGGGCAGCTTCACCGTCGCCTTCACGGTGGGCCGCTGCCCCGTGTCGGCCGGGAACGACCAGTACAGGTAGTCACCCGTGGAGGCGCTCGCGGTGGCCGTCCGCCCCTGCTCCACCTCCGTCGCCGTACGGAACGACGTGCCGGCCGAGGTGGGCGCGGAGGCGTCGCCCGAAGGGCTCGCGCTCGGGCTGGAGTCGGCCGCGGCCGGACCGGCCGCCAGGCCCAGCGACAGCAGGGCGCCGCTCAACACTCGTGTGATCCTCATCAGTTGGTCCTCCAGACCGCGACACGCCAGCGCGACAGCCAGCCCCAGAGCACACCCGCGAGGAAGCCGACCAGGACCAGCAGGCCGAGCAGCCACCAGCCGCGCCCGAGGCCGAAGGAAGCCACGTCGCTCGCCTGCGAGGGGCCGTCGACCACGTCCACCGTCAGCTCCACCGGCATGCCGGGCGTGGTCTTCACACCGGAGGCCGCCGAGTAGGAGTTCGTCACCTGGAGGCAGACCGTCTCGGCCGGTGCCTCGTCGTCGCTCTCCGCCTTCGGGTAGCGCAGACCGGTCGAGATGACGTCCGTGCGGCCGATGCCGGCCCCCTCGCCGCGCACGATCTCCCGGCCGTGCACCGTCACCGCCCGCAGCAGCACGCCGTAGTCGGGGTTCATGGCCCGGTCCGCCGCGACGCTGACCGAGGCCCGCAGTTCCTGGCCCGGCTTCACGTCCACCCGGTACCAGCGCTCCTGGCCGAACTCCTCACGGTCGGTGTAGAGGCCCGACTTGAGGGTGGGTGCCGCGGAGCAGGAGTCCGTGCCCTCGGTGGCGACCGGCGTGACCACCGGGTCGGCCGCGCGATCCACCAACTGGTTCACCTTGTCGGTGAGTTCGTCGGTGTGCTCCACCGAGGTGTACGTTCCGCCGGTGGCCTCGGCGATACAGCTGAGCTGCTGCCGCATCTTGGTGTTGGGCACCAGACCGAGGGTGTCGATGGTGAGGCCGATCCCCTTGGCCGCGATCTCGCGGGCCACCTCGCACGGGTCGAGCGGCGCGCAGGTGTCCTCGCCGTCGCTGATCAGCACGATCCGCTTCGAGCCGGTCCCGCCGTCGAGGTCGTCGGCCGCCTTCAGCAGCGCGGGACCGATAGGGGTCCAGCCGGTCGGGGACAGGGTGGCCACCGCCGTCTTGGCCTCGGTGCGGTCCAGCGGGCCGACCGGGTAGAGCTGCGCGGTGTCCTTGCAGCCCGTCTTCTGGTCGTCGCCGGGGTAGTTGGCGCCGAGGGTGCGGATGCCGAGCCGGACCTCCTCCGGGGTCGCGTCCAGCACCTCGTTGAACGCCTGCTTGGCCGCGGCCATCCGCGTCCCGCCGTCGATGTCCTTCGTCCGCATGGAACCGCTGACGTCGAGGACCAGGTCGACCTTGGGCGCGAGGGCGGTGGTCTCGTCGGCGACCGCCCCGGCCGGGAACGCGAGCCCGGCCGTGAGCGCGGCGAGCAGGGCGCAGACGCCCGCCGCCAGCCGTTGTGTTCTGATCATCGGCGGATCTTATTGATCAGGGGTGTCCCGCCACAAAACGGGGTCGGCCGCCGTGGCCGCTCAGCGGGTTGGGCAGCAGGGCCCACTGGTCCCCGGGCGCCCCCGGCGACAGCCGCATCAGCGTCAACGCCTTCGCCGGCACCGGCTCCTCGCACAGCGCCACCAGATCGGGTGTGCGCGGCAGTTGCGGTACGACCGCCCCGAGCGCCGCCCCGAGCGCGGTGCCGCTTCCCGTCGTACCCGCGAGAGCGCCCGCCACCAGCGAGCCGAACAGCTTGCGCCGCAGGGCCGTGACATCGTCCGTGCGGATGCGCGCCGGCAGGTCGTCCGGCAGCGGGATGCCGCGCCCGGCCAGCCGGGACGGGCCGACCCTGATGTCGGCGAGGTCGCGGTAGACCAGCCGCAGCGGAGCGCCGGACGCCGACAGCACGACCAGGAGGTTCTGACCATGCGCCTCCAGAGCCACGCCCGCCTCCAGCAGACGCAGCCCGACCGTGAGCGCGAGCCGCGCGAACTCGGCTGTCCAGGACGGGGATTCGGGCAGGCCGGTGGTGGCGAGCGCGGCCACCGGGACGACCTGCTCGCCCGGACCCGCGTACACCGCGGGCGACTCGCGCAGCACCGCGGCGAGATCGGGGGAGTCGGCGGTGACCGCGCCGAACGTGCGGGTGAAGTGCAGCAGTCCGTCCGTGTGCCCGGCAAGCCGCTGGGCGAAGTCCGACAGCGCGGCGGACGCGGCGACGGACCCGACGGAGATGTCCCGCACCGAGGACGTCAGCCGGGCGCTCAGCGCGGTCTTGACGTGCGAGCCGTCCGGCAGCGCGAGCGTGCGCAGCGACATCAGCGGATGTGCTCCGGGCCCCTCCAGCCCCGACCGCTTGAGGACGTGCGCCGCCTGCCACGGATGCACCGGGATCAACAGCCGCTCCCCGTCCCGCAGTTCCACGGGCCAGGTGCCCGACACCAGGCACTCGCCGGCCGGCACCGGCAACAGCCGCAGCCCCACCACCGGCCGGTGCTCCGGACCGTACGCCAGCTGGTCGGCCACCGAGAACCCGGGCCGGGAACGGCAGTTGGGATGGTACGGATGCCCGTCGACGACCCGCTGCTCCCACTCCCAGTCCCGCGCGGGCCACTTGGCGGACGGCGGCTCCTGCGCGGCCCGTGAGAGGGCCAACGAGGCTGCGCTGTGGCCGAGTTCCGCCGCGAAGTCCGTTCCGTGCGGCACCGCGAGATCCGTCATCAGCCGCGCGGCGTCGTCGTACGCCGAAGCGTCCAGCCGCACTTCGGTCACGTACGCGGTGGTCGCGTACGGGTCCGCCGGGGGGCCGTGCAGCCGGCGCCCGTCCGCGAGGTGCAGGGTGAGGCACTCCCCGCCCGCCTCCCGCCGGGTGATCCACGGGAGGGGATCGTGGGCGAGGGCCCGCCACAGCCGGGTCAGCACGGCCGCCCGGGCGCCGGGCAGAGCGGCCGTGAAGCGGGGGCCGAGAGCGGGGCGCACGGCGGACAGTTCGGCCGCCACCTCGGCCTCGGCGGTGGGGGGACGCGGCACGGATGGGCTCCTCGGGTACGGGTACGCAGTCACGAAGGGGGCGGGACGGCAGCGATACTGATCATCTCCGCCCAGAAGAACCGTAGAGCCAGCAGAACCGTGGAGAACGAGTGGATCGCGTGGACCTCATCCCCCCGCCCGCCGAGGCCCCCGGGCCCGCCGAGGGCACCCCGGCCGCCCGCACGGCCGATGTCTGCGCGGCCGCGCCCCTGCTCAACTGTCTTCTGCGCGAGGTCGCCGAGCCTCTGCCCGGACCGGACGGGTCGTGCTCCGGGGGGAACGGCCGGCACGTGTACCGGCTGCTCGGCACCGGGCGTCTGCTGCGGGTGCGGGGGACCCGGCGGCCCGCCGAGCCCGAGGTCCGCGCGGCCGACGGCTGGCGGCGGCTCGGGCACGGCGAGCTGGTCGCCCTGGTCGCCCGGGAGCTGCGCCTGCGCACCGGACTGGCCAACGACGAACTGCCCGCCGAGATGACCGACAGCCGGGACGTCGTCGCCGCGCTGCTCACCGCACGCGCGCACACCACCCCGCCCCCCGGCCTCCATCTCCGCTCCGAGCAGTCCCTGATCACCGGCCACCCCCACCACCCCGCCCCCAAGACCCGCGGCGGCGGCCCGCCGGCCGGCTGGCTGCCGTACGCCCCCGAGGCGTACGCCCGCTTCCCGCTGACCCTGCTGGCCGTGCGCGAGGACCTGGTCGTCGAGGAGGGCGACACCTCCGCGCTGGACGCGCTCGCCGCGGCCCCGCCCGGCTACCGGCTGCTGCCCGCCCACCCCTGGCAGCTCGACCTGACCGGCCCCGCCCTCGCGCCCGCCTTCGCCGACGGCCGGCTGCTGCGGCTCGGCACCACCGCGTTCGAGGCCTGGCCGACCGCCGCCGTACGCACGCTGTACGCGCCGGAGCGGGACCTGTGCCTGAAGTTCAGCCTCGATGTCCGCATCACCAATGACATCCGCCGGCTGTGGCGCCACGACCTGCTGAAACTCCGCCGCACCGACGACGCGGCGGTCAAGGCCTTCGAGGCGATGGACGGCCCCGCGGCCTGGCTGAGCGACCGCGGCTACCGCACCGCGTCCTTCGCCTTCGAGGAGCTGGCCGTCCTCGTCCGCGACGGCCTCGGCGGGCATGTCCTGCCCGGCGCCACCCCGCTGCTCGCCGCGGGCCTGGCGGAGGGCTTCCCCGGCAGCCCCCTCACCGGCGCCGAGGACCCTGCGGCCTGGTGGGAGGCGTACCTCGGGGCCGTCGTCCCCCCGGCGCTCACGGCCTTCGCCGACCACGGGGTCGTACTCGAGGCGCACGCGCAGAACACGCTGATCGCCGTCGACGAGGACGGCATGCCGGTGCAGGCGCTGTTCCGGGACGCCGAGGGCGTGAAGCTGCTGCCGGACGTGGAGCGGGCGGCGGGCTGGGAGCGACTGGTGTACTGCCTGGTCGTCAACCACCTCACCGAGACCGCCGCCGCCCTCGCCGAACACCACCCCCGCCTCGACCCCTGGCCGGCCGTGCGCGCCGTCCTCGCCCGCTCCGCCCTGCCCGAGGCACACGCCCTGCTCACCGCGCCCACCCTCCCCGGCAAGACGAACCTGCTGCTGCGCTGGACCGGCGCGGACGGCGCCGACGCCCGCTACCTGCCGCTGCCGAACCCGCTGGCCGGATGAACGCCGGCTGGACGGCCTGCCTCGCGCGGGGCCTGCCTTACGCTGGCCGGTGTGCTGCGCGAAGTGACTGCTGTCCGATACGTGACCCCGCTGAGGTCCGGCGGCTCCGTGCCCGCGGTCGTGGAGGCGGACGACCTGGGGACGTACGTCGTGAAGTTCACCGGCTCCGCGCAGGGCCGCCGGGCGCTGGTCGCCGAGGTGATCGTGGGTGAGCTGGCCCGCGCGCTGGGGCTGAGGTTCCCCGAGCTGGTGCTGGTGCACTTCGACCCGGCGGTCGCCGACAGCGAGCCGCACCAGGAGGTGCGGGACCTGCACAGCGCGAGCGCGGGCGTCAACCTCGGCATGGACCATCTGCCGGGAGCGAGGGACTTCACTCCGGAGGCCGCCGAGGTCTTCCACGTCGATCCGCTGGAGGCGGGCCGGATCGTCTGGCTCGACGCGCTGACCGTCAACGTGGACCGTACGGTCCACAGCTCCAACCTGATGATCTGGCCCACGTTCGGCACCGCCCCGCCGCGTCTGTGGCTCATCGACCACGGCGCGGCGCTGGTCTTCCACCACCGCTGGGACGGCGCCGACCCCGCCCGCCGCTACGACTTCCGCCACCACGCCCTCGGCCGGTACGGCCCGGACGTGCGCGCCGCCGACGCCGAACTGGCGCCGAAGGTCACCGAGGAGCTGCTGCGGACGGTCGCCGCCGAGGTTCCCGACGCCTGGCTCACCGGCTTCGCGACGCCGGACGAGGCCCGCGAGGCGTACGTGACGCACCTCCACGCACGCGTGCGTGCCTCCGCGGCCTGGCTGCCCACCGACTTCCCCAGCGGGGAGGAGCTCGCCGCCGAGGACGCCCGGCGTGCGGCCCGCAATCAGCGAGGACGTCCCGCGTGGCTCAGACAGGTCCCGGACCTGCACGGGAAGCCCGCGGCCGAACAGGATTGGTCGGTGCACCTGGGATGAGTGGCCGGGTCGAGATCGAGTACTGCACACGGTGCCGCTGGCTGCCCCGGGCGGCCTGGCTGGCGCAGGAGCTGCTGACGACCTTCGAGGCCGAGCTGACCGAACTGGCGCTGCGCCCCGGCACGGGCGGGGTCTTCACGGTCCGCGTCGACGACGAGGTGGTGTGGGACCGCAAGGAGCAGGGGTTCCCCGAGCCGACGGCGGTCAAGCGGGCCGTTCGCGACCGAGTGGCCCCGGGGAAGCCCCTGGGCCACTCGGACGCCTCGGACCCGCCTTCGTGAGCGTCAGCCCCTCAGCTGCTCGTACGCGGGCAGCGTGAGGAAGTCCGCGTAGTCCTCGTCGAGGGAGACCGTCAGCAGCAGGTCGTGGGCCTGCTGCCAGTGGCCGGCCGTGAAGGACTCCTCGCCGATCTCCTCGCGGATGGCGGCGAGTTCCCGGGCGGCGACCTCACGGGCCAGCTCCGGGGTCGCCTTCCGGCCGCCCTCGAACTCCACGCCCGCGTTGATCCACTGCCAGATCTGCGAGCGGGAGATCTCCGCCGTCGCCGCGTCCTCCATGAGGTTGAAGATGGCGACCGCGCCGAGCCCGCGCAGCCACGCCTCGATGTAACGGATGCCGACCTGCACGGCGTTGACGAGCCCGTCGTACGTCGGAACGGCCTTCAGCGAGTCGATCGCGATCAGGTCGGCGGCCTCGACGCGGACGTCCTCGCGGAGCCGGTCCTTCTGGTTCGGCCGGTCGCCGAGGACCTTGTCGAAGGACTCCATGGCGATCGGGACCAGATCGGGGTGGGCGACCCAGGAGCCGTCGAAACCGTCGCCCGCCTCCCGGTCCTTGTCGGCGCGGACCTTCTCGAAGGCGACCTTGTTGACCTCCGCGTCCCGGCGGGAGGGGATGAAGGCCGCCATGCCGCCGATGGCGTGCGCGCCGCGCTTGTGGCAGGTGCGGACGAGGAGTTCGGTGTACGCGCGCATGAACGGGGCCGTCATCGTGACCGCGTTGCGGTCCGGGAGGACGAACCTGGGCCCGCCGTCCCGGAAGTTCTTCACGATGGAGAACAGGTAGTCCCAGCGGCCGGCGTTCAGCCCCGAGGCGTGGTCGCGGAGTTCGTAGAGGATCTCCTCCATCTCGTACGCGGCGGTGATCGTCTCGATCAGGACGGTGGCGCGGACCGTGCCCTGCGGGATGCCGAGGTGGTCCTGCGCGAAGACGAACACGTCGTTCCACAGCCGGGCCTCGAGGTGCGACTCGGTCTTCGGGAGGTAGAAGTACGGGCCCTTGCCGAGATCGAGCAGGCGCCGCGCGTTGTGGAAGAAGTACAGACCGAAGTCGACCAGTGCGCCCGGGATCTGTGTGCCGTCGGCCTGGAGATGACGCTCGTTCAGGTGCCAGCCGCGCGGGCGCATCACGACGGTGGCGAGCTCGGCGTCGTCCTTCAGGGCGTACGACTTGCCGGAGTGCGGGTCGGTGAAGTCGATGTTCCGCGTGTAGGCGTCGATCAGGTTGAGCTGGCCGAGGATCACGTTCTCCCAGGTCGGCGCCGAGGCGTCCTCGAAGTCCGCGAGCCAGACCTTCGCGCCGGAGTTGAGCGCGTTGATGGTCATCTTGCGGTCCGTGGGACCGGTGATCTCGACCCGGCGGTCCTCCAGCGCGGCGGGGCAGGGGGCCACCTTCCAGGAGTCGTCGGCGCGGATCGCGGCGGTCTCCGGGAGGAAGTCGAGCGCGGAGGTGCGGGCGATCTCGGCGCGGCGCTCGCCGCGGCGGGCGAGGAGTTCGTCACGGCGCGGGGTGAACCGCCGGTGCAGCTCGCCCACGAAGGCGAGGGCCGCCTCGGTGAGGACCTCCTCCTGCCGCGGCAGGGGCTCGGCGTCGACGACGGCCGGCGAGGACGGCGCTGGTGCGGACATGAGCTGTCACTTCCTTCAGCGAGCGTGGCACCGGGTGCCCTTCTGGTCAATGGATACTAGTTTCCTCATCGTGGAAGTTCAATCGTTTGTTGATGGCGGCCCGGGTCGGGACTCCTGCGGTCCCGGCGTGAGGTGCGCGAGATCCTCGGGGGTGTCGATGTCGTACGGCCGGGCCACGTCCCCGCACTCCACGAGCGTGACGGCCGCCGAGCGCCCCTTCAGGTAGGCGCGCGCCCCCTGGTCGCCGCGGGCGCCCTCCGCGACGCCCGCCCAGTGCGCCGCGCCGAACAGCACCGGATGCCCGCGTACCCCGTCGTAGGCGGCCGCCGCGAGCGACTCCTCGTCCTCGAAGGCGGCCAGTACCCGGGCCGCCGCCTCCGGCCCGATGCCCGGCTGGTCCACCAGGGACACCAGCGCCGCCCGTGCCCCCGTCCCGGCGAGCGAGGCGAGCCCGGCCCGCAGCGAGGTGCCCATGCCCTCCTCCCAGCGGGGATTCTCCACGACCACGCACCCCTCCAGCCGCGCCCGCTCCCGTACGGCGTCGGCGGCCGCCCCCAGGACCACGTGGACACGCGTGCAGCCGGCCGCGTGGAGCACCCCCACCGCGTGCTCCACCAGCGGCCGCCCCAGGTGGTCAAGCAGTGCCTTGGGGCGCCCGCCGAGCCGCCGTCCGCCCCCGGCCGCGAGCAGCAGCCCGGCGACCCCGTCCGTCTCATGCGTCATGGATCCTGCATACCGCACGCCGTCGGCGGCGCCCGGATCACACAGTGCAGCAACTCGGTGACGCAACGGACTGGCGCATGCGGCCCGAGGTGGCGTTAACTGGGCGCCCGCAGCCGTCCGGGCGCCCGATCGACGCCCGGTGCGGGAGCATGGCGTGGCGCGCACGAGGGGTGCGAGGGGGAGGACTGTGTTGCGGAGCGTGGAGCAGAGGGCTGTGACCGGCAGCGACAACGACCCGCGAGTGGTGGAGCTGCGCTCCGCCGTGTCCCGGCTGCGCCGGGAACTCGCGGCGCATCCCGGGGAGTTCCCGGACCGGGACATCGCGGAGGAGGAGCTCGCCGCACTGGACGCGATGGCGGCCTCTGGCGCCCCCCGGATACCGCACCTGCGCCGTTCCCTGCTGCTGATCGCCGGGGCGATCGGCTCGGTCAGCGCGCTCGCCCGCGGGCTGTCGCACGTGCGCGAGGCGGTGGACCTGTTCGCCGAACCGCCGGGCCGGGGCTGCTGAGATCCCGCCGCGTCAGCCGGTCGCGCCGGTGCTCGCCAGTGCCTGTGCCAGCTCGCCGGCCACCTGCCGCAGCACGGGCACGATCTTCTCCGTGGCCGCCTCGGTGACCCGGCCCGCCGGGCCGGAGATGGAGATGGCGGCCGCGGTGGGGGAGTCCGGCACGGACACCGCGAGGCAGCGCACACCGATCTCCTGCTCGTTGTCGTCGACCGCGTAGCCCGCCCGCCGCACCTCCGCGAGCGCCGCGAGGAAGCCGTCCGGGGTGGTGATCGTCTTCTCCGTCGCGGCCGGCATGCCCGTACGGGCCAGCAGGGCGCGCACCTCGGTGTCCGGGAAGTCCGCGAGCAGGGCCTTGCCCACGCCCGTGGAGTGCGGCAGCACCCGACGGCCGACCTCGGTGAACATCCGCATCGAGTGCTTGGACGGCACCTGCGCCACGTACACGATCTCGTCGCCGTCGAGCAGCGCCATGTTCGCCGTCTCGCCGGTCTCCTCGACCAGCCGGGCCAGGTACGGCCGCGCCCAGGTGCCCAGCAGCCGGGACGCGGACTCGCCGAGCCGGATCAGCCGCGGGCCCAGCGCGTACCGCCGGTTGGCCTGCTGGCGGACGTAACCGCAGACCACCAGTGTGCGCATCAGCCGGTGGATCGTCGGCAGCGGCAGCCCGCTGCTCGCGGACAGCTCGCTCAGCCCGACCTCGCCGCCCGCGTCCGCCATCCGCTCGAGCAGGTCGAAGGCGCGCTCGAGGGACTGGACGCCTCCGCCGGCGGGCCTGGCGGAGTCGGAGGTGCTGGCGCTCGACGTCGGCACGGCGCGTTCCTTTCGAAACAGGCGGGAAGGGCTTCGGGACAGGCGGGGGGAGCTGAAGCCTACCCGGCGGTCGGTTGACTCCCCGCTGGCGCGTGGTTACGTTCTGCTTGCCGGAATCCTATTTCCACTTCATGGAAACATCCAGAGTGGCGGCGATGGATGCACCCTGAAGGGGTGCGCCCTTGACGATGCGGGAGACGAGAGGCAAGACTCCTTCAACAGAACGTTGAATTCCGTTACGCGGAAGTAAACGGCGGCAGAGAGAGGGGTCCGGGTGTCCGACGCTGAACTGGTGCTGCGCTCGACGCGCGTCATACTCCCGGAGGGCATGCGCGCCGCCTCGGTCGCCGTGTCCGCCGGAAGGATCACGGCCGTACTGCCCCACGACGCCCCCGTCCCCGAGGGCGCCCGCCTGGAGGACCTCGGCGACGACGTCCTGCTGCCCGGCCTGGTCGACACCCACGTACACGTCAACGACCCCGGCCGTACCCACTGGGAGGGCTTCTGGACCGCCACCCGGGCGGCCGCGGCCGGCGGCATCACCACCCTCGTGGACATGCCCCTCAACTCCCTCCCGCCCACCACCACGGTCGACCACCTCCGCACCAAGCGGCAGGTCGCCGCCGACAAGGCGCACATCGACGTCGGCTTCTGGGGCGGCGCCCTGCCCGACAACGCGGCGGACCTGCGCCCGCTGCACGACGCCGGCGTGTTCGGCTTCAAGGCGTTCCTCTCCCCGTCCGGCGTGGACGAGTTCCCCCACCTCGACCAGGACGGCCTGGCCCGCTCCCTGGCCGAGATCGCCGGCTTCGGCGGCCTGCTGATCGTGCACGCCGAGGACCCGCACCACCTCGACACCGCCCCGCAGCAGGGCGGCCCCCGGTACGCCGACTTCCTGGCCTCCCGCCCGCGCGAGGCCGAGGACACCGCCATCGCCGCGCTCATCGCGCAGGCGAAACGCCTCCACGCGCGCGTGCACGTCCTGCACCTCTCCTCCAGCGACGCACTGCCGCTGATCGCGGCGGCCAAGGCCGACGGCGTCCGTATCACCGTCGAGACCTGCCCGCACTACCTCACCCTCACCGCAGAGCAGGTCCCCGACGGGGCCAGCGAGTTCAAGTGCTGCCCGCCCATCCGCGAGGCCGCCAACCAGGACCTGCTCTGGCAGGCGCTGGCCGACGGCACCGTCGACTGCGTGGTGACCGACCACTCCCCGTCCACCGCCGACCTGAAGACCCCCGACTTCGCGACCGCCTGGGGCGGCATCTCCGGCCTCCAGCTCAGCCTGGCGGCGGTCTGGACCGAGGCCCGCCGGCGCGGACACGGCCTCGAGGACGTCGTCCGCTGGATGTCCACCCGAACGGCGCAGCTCGTCGGGCTGGACCAGAAGGGCGCCATCGAGGCCGGCCGCGACGCCGACTTCGCCGTCCTCGCCCCCGACGAGACGTTCACCGTCGACCCGGCCGCCCTCCAGCACCGCAACCACGTCACGGCGTACGCGGGCCGCACCCTGTACGGCGTCGTACGGTCCACCTGGCTGCGCGGCGAACGCATCGTCGCGGACGGCGAGTTCACCGAGCCGAAGGGCGCACTCCTGACCCGCACCCCCTGACCCAACCCGTACCGGCCGACTCGCGAAAGGCACCCCCAGTGACGGCGATACCCAGCTTCACCGGCGACGCGCACCCCTACGCCGGCGGCGACCCGTACGCGGACTACCGCACCGCCGACCTCCCCTTCACGCACCTCGCCGACCTCGCCGCCCGGCAGCTCGGGGGAGCCGTCATCGCCGCCAACGACGAGTTCTTCGCCGAGCGGGAGAACCTGCTGCTGCCCCACCCCGCCGAGTTCGACCCCGAGCGCTTCGGACACAAGGGCAAGATCATGGACGGCTGGGAGACCCGTCGCCGGCGCGGCGCGTCCGCGGGCAGGCCCTGGCCGGCCGCCGAGGACCACGACTGGGCGCTGGTCCGCCTCGGCGCGTCCGGGGTCGTCCGCGGGATCGTCGTCGACACGGCCCACTTCCGCGGCAACTATCCGCAGGCGGTGTCGGTCGAGGGCACCTCGGTCGCGGGCACCCCCGCCCCGGAGGACCTGCTGGGCGACGACGTGAAGTGGACCACCCTCGTCCCGCGCACACCGGTCGGCGGCCACGCGGCGAACGGTTTCTCCGTCTCGGTCGAACAGCGCTTCACCCATCTGCGCGTCAACCAGCACCCGGACGGCGGCATCGCCCGCCTGCGCGTGTACGGCGAGGTAGTGCCCGACCCGTCCTGGCTGGCGGCGCTCGGCACCTTCGACGTCGTGGCCCTGGAGAACGGCGGCCGCGCCGAGGACGCCTCGAACCGCTTCTACTCGCCGCCGTCGAACACCATCCAGCCCGGCCGCTCCCGCAAGATGGACGACGGCTGGGAGACCCGCCGCCGCCGCGACCAGGGCCACGACTGGATCCGCTACCGCCTCGTCGCCCAGGCGCGGATCAGCGCCCTGGAGATCGACACGGCGTACCTGAAGGGCAACAGCGCGGGCTGGGCGTCCGTCTCGGTCAGGGACGGCGAGGGAAACGAGGGCGGTGGGGACGGTGGGGACGGTGGGGACACGGGCTGGACCGAGATCCTCCCCCGCACCCGTCTCCAGCCCGACACCAACCACCGCTTCGTCCTCCCGGCCCCGGCCGTCGGCACCCACGCGCGCGTGGACATCTACCCCGACGGGGGCATCTCCCGCCTGCGCCTCTTCGGCTCCCTGACGGAGGAGGGCACGAGCCGGCTGACGGCACGCCACCAGGAACTCGGAGGCTGACGCCGGGCGTGGGCCGAGCGGCGGACGGACACCGGTTCCGGACCCGGCGAAGCAGGGCGGAACTCTTCGCTCCACCTCCCGCGTTCTCCCCACGTGACCCTTCAGCAAGAAATCGTCGGCAACGCCATGCAGATGGCGGTCGTCAACCTGCGCCCCGGCCAGACCGTGTACTGCGAGGCCGGGAAGTTCCTCTTCAAGACGTCGAACGTGACCATGGAGACCCGGCTGGGCGGCCCCGCGGGAAGCGGCGGCGGGCAGCCGCAGGGCGGGGGCGGGGGCGGGGGCGGTATGGGCGGCATGCTGCGCCAGGCCATGGGCACCGCCATGCAGGTCGGCCAGCGGGCCCTCGCGGGCGAGTCGCTGGCCTTCCAGTACTTCACCGCCCAGGGCGGCGAGGGCACGGTCGGCTTCGCGGGCGTCCTCCCGGGCGAGATGCGCGCCCTGGAGCTGAACGGCACGCGCGCGTGGTTCGCCGAGAAGGACGCCTTCGTGGCCGCCGAGTCCACCGTCGAGTTCGGCATCGCCTTCCAGGGCGGCCGCACCGGCATGAAGGGCGGCGAGGGCTTCGTCCTGGAGAAGTTCACCGGGCACGGCACGGTGATCATCGCCGGCGCGGGCAACTTCATCGACCTCGATCCGGCCGACTTCGGCGGCCGCATCGAGGTCGACACCGGCTGCGTGGTCGCCTTCGAGGAGGGCATCCGGTACGGCGTCCAGCGCGTCGGCGGCCTCAACCGCCAGGGGCTCATGAACGCGGTGTTCGGCGGCGAGGGCCTGTCCCTGGCCACCCTGGAGGGCAACGGCAGCGTCATCCTGCAGTCCCTGACCATCGAGAGCCTCGCCAACGCCCTGAAGAAGGCCCAGGGCGGCGACAAGCAGGGCCCGACGGGCGGCATGTTCTCGACGCACGCCGGCTGACACACCGGCCGGCCGAACCGATGAGTTGCGGGTGCCGCCGGGGTCTGAGGTGATGACAACAGACCTCACGCGAGAAAGCAGGCACGCGTCATGGGCAAGCTCGTCTCCACCATCTTCGTCACCCTCGACGGCGTCTACCAGGCGCCCGGCGGCCCCCAGGAGGACACCCGCGACGGCTTCGAGCACGGCGGCTGGAGCTTTCCGTACGGCGACGACGACTTCGGGCGCTTCGTCGGCGGGGTGTTCGGCAGGGTCGGCGCGTTCCTCCTCGGCCGCCGGACGTACGACATCTTCGCCTCCTACTGGCCGAAGGTGACCGACCCCGCCGACCCGGTCGCCGGCAAGCTGAACACGCTGCCGAAGTACGTCGCCTCCACGACCCTCACCGACCCGGAGTGGGCCGGTACCACGGTCCTCGGCGGCGATCTCGCCAAGGAGGTCACCGACCTCAAGGAGCGCACCGACGGCGAGCTCCAGGTGCACGGCAGCGGCGCCCTGGTGCAGTCCCTGCTGGCCCTCGACCTCGTCGACACGCTCCATCTGCTGAGCTTCCCGGTGGTGCTCGGCACCGGCCGCCGCTTCTTCGCCGACGGCGCCGTACCGACCGCCTTCAAGCACGCGGGCGGCAGCGTCACCGCCGCCGGCGTCTCCATCCAGACGTACGACCTGGAAGGACGCCCCCGGTACGGCTCGTACGAGCTTCCGGAGAACGGCTAGGCGGAACCCCCGGCCGTCGGCGGCCGGGGGCGCAGCCGGTTAAATCCCCGAAAACTCAACGGACTTGCCGGGAAAATCCTCGGAGTTGTCATTGACATGCCATGGTCTACGCGCGTCATCATGGAGCCATGAGATTCCCCCCACGAATCACTCGCATCGGCACCTCCGCCGCCCTGCTGTCCGCCCTGCTCGTGGGCGGCGCCGTCTCGGCCACGACGGCGCACGCCGCGGTCGGCAGCATCTGCTACACCAAGCTGCCCTCGCAGGCGTACGACACGCTCGAGCTGATCGAGCAGGGCGGCCCCTTCCCGTACTCGCAGGACGGGGCCGTCTTCCAGAACCGGGAAGGCGTCCTGCCCAGCCAGACGAGCGGCTACTACCACGAGTACACGGTCAAGACCCCCGGGTCGTCGACCCGTGGCGCGCGCCGCATCGTGACCGGGAAGAAGACGGACGAGGACTACTACACCTCGGACCACTACGTCACGTTCAACCTGATCAACTACGGCTGCTGAGCCGGACATCGATCAACGGGTCGACCGCCTGATCAACGGTTGACCGGTCAGGGTTGAGCGAATCGAAGGTGCCCGTCCAGGTGACCGATCAGGAACGGCGCGACCGCCCGGAAGTCCGGCTCCCCACCAGCCGGACTTCCGGCGGCGGCCAGGTGTATTGATCACGAGCGTTGTTGACACTGGCGGCGTCTTGAAGACCCGCCCCCTGCGGCCCGCCGCGACGAAGGTCGCCCCCGGCCGCGACCTTCGTCGACCGCCGCCCGACCTTGGTAGCGGATCCCGTCGGCGAGGGCCTCACGCGGGCCCGCACTGCGTAGATTTGACGGCCATGAGGGCAGACGACGCCGCCGCGGGGACAGCGGCCGTGCCACGGACACCGGCGGGGCTCGTGCGCCGCAGATGGCTGCTGCCGTCCGCGCTGGTCGCCGAGCTCGAAGCCGAACTCGAATCGGACGCGGGGCAGCCCGGGCGGCCCCGGCGCACCGCACGCGACTGGGCCGTCGACCTCACCTGCTTCCTGCTCGCCGTCGTCGCGGGCCTGCTCGCCGCCGAGACCCTGGGCGAGGACACCGGCCTTCCGCACGCCCTCGCCGTCCTCGACCAGACCGTCGGCGCGCTCTCCTGCGCCGCGCTGTGGCTGCGCCGCCGGTGGCCGTCGGGGCTGGCGATCGCCCTGATCGCGGCCGGCTTCGTCTCGAACACCGCGGGCGGCGCCTGCCTGGTCGCCCTGTTCACCCTCGCCGTGCACCGCCCCTTCCGGTACGTCGCCTGGGTCGGGGGCGTCAACCTCGTCCTCGTGCCCGCCTTCTACTGGCTGCGCCCCGAACCCGACATGACGTACCCGGTGTCCGTGGTGAGCACCGGCATCCTCATGGTCGCCGTCATCGGCTGGGGCATGTTCGTACGCTCCAAGCGGCAGCTCCTGCTGAGCCTGCGCGACCGGGCCCGGCGCGCCGAGACGGAGGCGCGGCTGCGGGCCGAGCAGGCGCAGCGACTGGCCCGCGAGGCCATCGCGCGCGAGATGCACGACGTGCTCGCGCACCGGCTGACCCTGCTCAGCGTGCACGCGGGCGCCCTGGAGTTCCGCCCGGACGCGCCGCGCGAGGAGATCGCGCGGGCGGCCGGAGTCATCCGGGAGAGCGCCCACGAGGCCCTGCAGGACCTACGGGAGATCATCGGCGTGCTGCGGGCGGGCGAAGGCGACGACGCGGGCCGGCCGCAGCCGACGCTGGCCGCCCTGGACGCGCTGGTCGCCGAGTCCCGCGAGGCCGGTATGAAGGTCACCCTCGACCAGCGTGTCACGGCCCCCGCCGCCGTCCCCGCGTCCGTCGGCCGCACCGCCTACCGCATCGCTCAGGAGTGCCTCACCAACGCCCGCAAGCACGCCCCCGGCGCGGAGGCCGCGGTGACCGTGACCGGCGGCCCCGGGGAGGGCCTCACCGTGACCGTGCGCAATCCGGCACCCGCGGGGGACGTCCCGCACGTCCCCGGCTCCGGGCAGGGCCTCATCGGCCTGACCGAACGGGCGAGCCTGGCCGGCGGCCGGCTGGAGCACGGTGCGCACGCGGACGGCGGGTTCGAGGTGCGGGGGTGGCTGCCGTGGCCACGGGCGGCCTGATGCCGGCCGGCCTCGCGGACCCCGTGCCGCGAACCGTGATCGTGCCCGCCGTCAACCGTGGTTTCGTAGGGCCATGACTGCGATCCGAGTCCTCCTCGTCGACGACGATCCCCTGGTGCGCGCCGGCCTGTCCTTCATGATGGGCGGCACCGACGACCTCGAGATCGTCGGCGAGGCGGCCGACGGCGGCGAGGCCCTGGACCTCGTCGACCGCACCCGGCCCGACGTCGTCCTCATGGACATCCGGATGCCGGCTGTGGACGGACTGACCGCCACCGAACGGCTGCGCGGCCGCGAGAACGCCCCCCAGGTCGTGGTCCTCACCACCTTCCACGCCGACGAGCAGGTCCTGCGGGCGCTGCGGGCCGGCGCCGCCGGATTCGTCCTCAAGGACACCCCGCCCGCCGAGATCCTCGACGCGGTGCGCCGGGTCGCGGCCGGCGACCCCGTCCTGTCGCCCACCGTCACCCGGCAGCTGATGGACCACGCGGCCGGTTCGGCCGCCGACACCCGCCGCACGCGCGCACGCGCCCGCCTCGCCGCCCTGGGGGAGCGCGAACGCGAGGTCGCCGTCGCGGTCGGCCGGGGCCTGTCCAACGCCGAGATCGCCGCCACGCTCTACATGAGCGTCCCCACCGTCAAGGCGCACATGTCCCGCGTCCTGGCCCGGCTCGGTCTCAACAACCGCGTGCAGATCGCGCTGCTCGCCCACGACGCCGGCCTGCTGGAGGACGACGACCGCTGACCGCGGCCGCCGCACGGGGTCACTCCCCGGGGATCTCCGCCAGCGCCACGGCTCTGCGCTCCCGTCCGGAGACGGCGCAGGCCTCCGCGATCCGGAAGGCCCGCAGCGCCTCACGCCCGTCGCAGGGGTTCGCACGCTCGCCCCGGACCACCTCCACGAACGAGATCAGCTCCGCCTCGTACGCCGGCCCGAAACGCTCCAGGAAACCGGTCCAGGGCTTGTCCGCGGCCGGCGGACCGGACGGCTCGGTGGAGGCGATCGGCGTACGGTCGTCCAGGCCCACGACGATCTGGTCGAGTTCCCCGGCCAGCTCCATGCGGACGTCGTAGCCCGCGCCGTTCAGCCGGGTCGCCGTGGCGGTGGCGAGGGTGCCGTCGTCCAGCGTGAGGACCGCCGCCGCGGTGTCCACGTCACCCGCGGCCCGGAACATCGCGGGCCCGGCGTCGGACCCGGTGGCGTACACCTCCCGCACCTCGCGCCCGGTCACCCAGCGCAGACAGTCGAAGTCGTGGATGAGGGCGTCCCGGTAGATCCCGCCGGACACCGGCAGCCACTCGGCGGGCGGCGGCGTCTGGTCGGAGGTCACCGACCGCACGGTGTGCAGCCGCCCGAGCCGACCGGACCGCACCGCCTCCCGCGCCCCCGTGTAGCCCGCGTCGAACCGGCGCTGGAACCCCATCTGCAGAATCGTCCCCGCGCTCTCCACCTCCGCTATCGCCTGTAAGGTCCCGGCCAGGTCCAGGGCGATGGGCTTCTCGCAGAACACCGGAAGCCCGGAGCGTGCCGCCCGGCCGATCAGTTCGGCGTGGGCCGCGGTCGCCGTGGTGATCACCACGGCGTCCACACCCCAACGGAAGATCTCGTCCACCCCTGGGGCGGCCGTCTCGCCCAGCCGCAGCGCGAGCTCCTGGGCTCGCGAGTGGTCCGCGTCCGTCAGGATCAGGGATCCGACCTCGCGGTGACGGCTGAGAGTGTTCGCATGAATGGTGCCTATGCGGCCCGTCCCGATGACCCCGATGCGCATGATGACAAAAGTGGCTGCGGATCCCGCATGCTGTCAATCCGTATGTCCGGACAATCGAACTACACAACTTCCCGTCAACAGCGCGCGGGGCTACGCTCGGCGGGTGCCGAAACCAGAAGTGGACCCGACCGTGCAGCTCGACCTCCGAGTGGACCGCAGCTCGCCGGTGCCCCTCTACTTCCAGCTGTCCCAGCAACTGGAGGCCGCGATCGAGCACGGATCTCTCACCCCCGGCAGCCTCCTGGGCAACGAGATCGAGCTCGCGGCCCGCCTCGGCCTGTCCCGCCCGACCGTGCGGCAGGCGATCCAGTCGCTCGTCGACAAGGGCCTCCTGGTGCGCCGCCGGGGAGTGGGCACGCAGGTCGTGCACAGCCAGGTCAAGCGGCCGCTGGAGCTCAGCAGCCTCTTCGACGACCTCGAGGCGGCCGGACAGCGTCCCGCGACCACCGTCCTGGTCAACACGGTCGTCCCCGCCACCGCCGAGATCGCCGCCGCCCTCGCCGTCGCCGAGGGAAGCGACGTGCACCGGGTGGAGCGGCTGCGGCTCGCGCACGGGGAGCCGATGGCGTACCTGTGCAACCACCTGCCCTCCGGCCTGCTCGACCTGGACACCGGCCAGCTGCAGGCCACCGGCCTGTACCGCCTGATGAGGGCCGCCGGCATCACCCTGCACAGCGCCCGCCAGTCCATCGGCGCCCGCGCCGCGACCGCCCCCGAGAGCGAGCGGCTCGCCGAGGAGGAGGGCGCCCCACTGCTGACCATGCAGCGCACGACCTTCGACGACACCGGCCGCGCCGTCGAGTTCGGCGACCACATCTACCGCCCCACCCGCTACTCCTTCGAGTTCCAGTTGCTGGTGCGGTCCTGACGGACGCCCCGGAGGGGCCGTCCTCCCGGGGGCGCCGGGCCATGCCGATGTGCGGCTCCGACGCGTGGGCGCGACCGGCCACGACCACCCGCAGACGGCGACGGTCCGGCACCACTCCCTTCCCGCCCCGCTCGGCACCCACCGGGGCGGTGAGGCAGAATCGGGCCTTGATGAGCACCTACGGCAACTTCAGCGCCCCCATCGGCTCCAGGCGCGCCCCCGCGCTGCGGACGGTGGGCACCCGCGAGCGCCGCTCGCACCTGACCGCACCCCGGGTGCCGACGGTCGGCATCGACATCGGCGGCACCAAGGTGATGGCGGGTGTCGTCGACGCCGACGGCAACATCCTGGAGAAGGTCCGCACGGAGACCCCCGACAAGTCCAAGAGCCCCAAGGTCGTCGAGGACACGATCGTCGAGCTGGTCCTGGACCTGTCCGACCGGCACGACGTGCACGCCGTCGGCGTCGGCGCGGCCGGCTGGGTCGACGCCGACCGCAACCGCGTCCTGTTCGCCCCCCACCTGTCCTGGCGCAACGAGCCCCTGCGGGACCGGCTCTCGGGCCGGCTCTCCGTGCCCGTCCTCGTCGACAACGACGCCAACACCGCCGCCTGGGCGGAGTGGCGCTTCGGCGCCGGACGCGGCGAGGACCATCTGGTCATGATCACGCTGGGCACGGGCATCGGCGGCGCGATCCTGGAGGACGGCCAGGTCAAGCGCGGCAAGTACGGCGTCGCGGGCGAGTTCGGCCATATGCAGGTCGTGCCCGGCGGCCACCGCTGCCCGTGCGGCAACCGCGGCTGCTGGGAGCAGTACAGCTCCGGGAACGCCCTGGTCAGGGAGGCCAAGGAACTGGCCGCCGCCGACTCCCCGGTGGCGTACGGGATCATCGAGCACGTCAAGGGACAGATCGGTGACATCACCGGCCCGATGATCACCGAGCTGGCCCGCGACGGCGACGCGATGTGCATCGAACTGCTCCAGGACATCGGCCAGTGGCTCGGCGTGGGCATCGCCAACCTGGCCGCCGCCCTGGACCCGTCCTGCTTCGTCATCGGCGGCGGCGTCTCGGCCGCCGACGACCTGCTGATCAGCCCCGCGCGCGACGCGTTCAAGCGCCAGCTCACCGGGCGCGGCTACCGCCCCGAGGCCCGGATCGTGCGCGCCCAGCTCGGCCCCGAGGCCGGCATGGTCGGCGCCGCCGACCTCGCCCGCCTGGTCGCCCGCCGCTTCCGGCGCGCCAAGCGGCGCCGCGTCGAGCGCTACGAGCGCTTCGAACGGTTCACGGAGGCCGTCCGGCGCACCCAGGACACGGCGTGACCGCCCGGCCACCCGGTCGCCCCCGGGACCCCGGATGACCGGCCCGCCACCTCGCGTGGCACCCCTTCGCACGGCACCGTCCCGCACGGCGGCGCCCCTTCGTACGACCAGGGACCCCGCATGACCGCCTCGCTGCCCCGCCAGGCCGCTTCCCCCGACGAGCCCTCGCCGCCGGAGGACCGCGGCCACGTGATCCGGCGCAGGGCACTCACCCTGCTGATCATCGTGCTGCTCATCGGTGTCCCCGCCGGATATCTGGTGATCTCCGCCAACCAGAGCCGCGACAGCGGCAAGGACAAGGAGGCCAAGTACTCGGCGACCGGCCTGACCGCGGCCTGGCCGTCGAAGGTCCAGCGCCGCCTGTACCAGGTGCCGGTCCCGCACCCCTCCGCCCAGGTCGCCTACTACGAGACCAACAACTGGAAGACCAGCCGGCTCTACGTCCAGTTCTCGACCACCTATGCCGCCCTCGACCAGTTCCTCGCGGACATCGGCCTCGACCGGGACGACCTGCGGAAGGACGACGTCACGATCAGCGCCCGCGACCAGCAGGTCACCGGGTGGCGGTTCAAGGGCCCCGGCTCCCGCCCGGGACAGTACTGGGGGCTCGTCCGCGAAGCGAAGAACCCGACGCCCACGCTGGACGTCGTCGTGAACTACGGCAACCCGGCCTTCCCGTTCGTGTACGTCGTCTCGCGCACGGTTCCCTGACCGGTCCCGCGCGGTCGCCGGAGCCGATTGTCAGACCCCGCCCGTAGAGTCGAAGACGACTGATCCCAGACACGGGCGGGAGGTGGACACGGCGTATGCACGACACGGCTTCGGCGGAACAGTTGACCGCCCCGGCGCGCCTCGCCGCCGTCTTCCTGCCCGCCCCGCTCCCGCGCGAGGGCCGCATCGCCCTCTGGGACCCGGAGGAGGGAGCGCTGCCCGCGCTCGCGGCCGCCGACCCGGCGGAGCTCACCGTCGTCCGCCCGTACGGCGCCTCCGTCCGCCGCCGCCGGACCCCTGCCCTGACCCTGCCGCTCGACCGCGCGCTGCCCCTCCTCGTTCACGCCCGGCGCGACCCCGCCGCCCATCCCGCCACCGCCTGCTGGGGCGCGGCCGCCCTGCACGCGCTGCGGCTCACCGCCCGCGGCCGCCTGCTGCCCGGCCTCACGCCCACCGGCCACGACGCCTGGCGGGCCGGCCCCCTGGACCCGGAGGACGTCGCCCACCTGCGCGCGGTCGCCGCCGCCCTGCCCCACGAGGGCCACGCCGTCCCCCTGCCCGGCCCGGGCCCGCTCCGGCTGCCCCGGCCGGAGGCCCTGATGCGCGCCTTCCTCGACGCCGTGGCGGACACCCTGCCCCGCACCCCCGCCGCGCCGTTCGCCGCGGGCAGGCCGTTCGCCGACCGCCGGCCCCAGCGTCTGCCCGGCGCCCACGACTGGGCGGCGGAGGTCGCCGCAGGCATGGACGCGGGCGTGCGCGTCTCGCTCCGCCTGGACCTGTCGGCGTACGACCTGTTCGACGCATCCGAAGCGGACGGCGGCGGGCGGGCGCCGGGCGCGGGCGCCGCGATCGTCCAGGTGCACAGCCTCGCCGACCCCACCCTGATGACCGACGCGGGGGCCCTGTGGGCGGGCGAGGCGGACTCCGCCTTCGGCCCCCGCGCGCGCGTCGACGCGGCCCTCGCCGTCCGGCGCGCCGCGCGCGTCTGGCCGCCGCTGGCCCGGCTCACCGAACAGGACGCCCCCGACGTACTGGCCCTGTCCGAGGAGGAGGTGGCCGATCTGCTCGGCCGGGCCGCCACCCGGCTCGCGGCGGCCGGCGTCGCCGTGCACTGGCCGAGGGACCTCGCGCAGGACCTCAGCGCGACCGCCGTGGTCCGCCCCGCGCCGGGCTCGGCGACCGACGGCACCGGCTTCTTCGAGAGCGACCAACTGCTGCAGTTCCGCTGGCAGCTGGCGCTCGGCGGCGACCCGCTCAGCGAGGCCGAGATGGACGCCCTGGCCGAGGCCCACCGGCCGGTCGTCCGGCTCCGCGACCAGTGGGTGCTGGTCGACCCCGCGCTCGTCCGCAAGGCCCGCAAGCGTGAACTGGGCCTGCTGGACCCGGTCGACGCCCTGTCCGTCGCCCTCACCGGCACCGCCGAGGCCGACGGCGAGAGCGTCGAGGCCGTCCCCGTCGATGCGCTGGCCGCCCTGCGCGACCGCCTCACGGCCGGCGTGCAGCCCGCCGACCCACCTCCCGGGCTGCGCGCCACCCTCCGGGACTACCAGCTCCGGGGCCTCGGCTGGCTGGACCTCATGACCTCCCTCGGCCTCGGCGGCTGCCTCGCCGACGACATGGGCCTCGGCAAGACGATCACTCTGATCGCCCTCCACCTCAGGCGGGCCCGCACCGAGCCGACCCTCGTGGTCTGCCCCGCCTCCCTCCTCGGCAACTGGCAGCGTGAGATCAACCGCTTCGCCCCCGGCGTCCCCGTCCGCCGCTTCCACGGCCCCGAGCGCAGCCTGACCGGCCTGACCGGCGGCTTCGTCCTCACCACGTACGGCACCATGCGCTCGGCGGCCCCCGCCCTGGCCGGACAGACCTGGGGCATGGTCGTCGCGGACGAGGCGCAGCACGTGAAGAACCCGTACTCGGCGACGGCCAAGGCGCTGCGGACCATCCCGTCCCCCGCGCGCGTGGCCCTCACCGGCACTCCCGTCGAGAACAACCTCTCCGAACTCTGGGCCCTCCTCGACTGGACGACCCCCGGTCTCCTCGGCCCCCTGAAGTCCTTCCGGGCGCGGCACGCGCGGGCCGTGGAGAACGGCGAGGACGCGGAAGCGGTGGAGCGCCTCGCCCGGCTGGTCCGCCCCTTCCTCCTGCGCCGCAAGAAGTCCGACCCCGGCATCGTGCCGGAACTGCCGCCCAAGACCGAGACCGACCACCCGGTCCCGCTCACCCGCGAACAGGCCGCGCTCTACGAGGCGGTGGTGCGCGAGTCGATGCTCGCCATCGAGACGGCGCAGGGCATCGCCCGCCGGGGTCTGGTCCTGAAGCTGCTCGGCGCGCTCAAGCAGATCTGCGACCACCCGGCGCTGTACCTCAAGGAGCAGAGCGCCGAGACCGGCGACCGGCTCGCCGCCCGCTCCGGCAAACTCGCCCTGCTCGACGAACTGCTGGACACCCTGCTCGCCGAGGACGGCTCGGCCCTCGTCTTCACCCAGTACGTCGGGATGGCCCGGCTGATCACCGCCCACCTCGCCGCCCGCGCGATCCCGGTGGACCTGCTGCACGGCGGCACTCCGGTGCCCGAGCGGGAGCGGATGGTGGACCGCTTCCAGGCCGGTACGACCCCGGTTCTCATCCTCTCCCTCAAAGCCGCCGGCACCGGCCTGAACCTCACCCGCGCGGGCCATGTCGTCCACTTCGACCGCTGGTGGAACCCGGCGGTGGAGGAGCAGGCCACCGACCGCGCCTACCGCATCGGACAGACCCAGCCCGTCCAGGTCCACCGCCTGATCACCGAGGGCACCGTCGAGGACCGCATCGCCGAGATGCTCCAGGCCAAGCGGGCCCTCGCCGACGCCGTCCTGGGCTCCGGCGAGTCCGCGCTCACCGAACTGACGAACCGTGAGCTGACCGACCTGGTGCGACTGCGGAGGGAGACGTGATGGCCGAGCCGGAGGACCACAGCCCCGCCGCCGAGGCCCGCCGCGCCCTGCGGGCGGTCCGGGACCGGACGCGACCGCAGGATCAGGTGCCGCAGGAACAGGCTGAGCAGGAGCAGGAGCAGGAGCAGGAGCAGGAGCAGGAGCAGGAGCAGGCGGCGCCTGTCGCGGACGGCCCGGGCCCGGCGCAGCCCCTCGCGGCGCCCCCGCCGCCGAGCCCCGCCCCGAGACCCGGCGACGCCGCCCGCGCGGCACTGCGGCGCAGGGCGCGGGCCGTACCGGCAGCCGATGAGCCGGGCGAGCACGGCGAGTCCGCTGCGTCCGGTGTGCCTGGTGAGGCCGGTGCGTCCGGACTCCGTGAGCCCGGGCCCCCCGCACCGCAAGCGGCGCCCGCAGCGCGTCCCGCGGACATCGCACGGGAGGCACTGCGGGCCGCCAGGGCTCGGGCCCAGCAGTCCGCCCCGGCCCCGCCGGCCGACTCGCCCCTCCGCCGCGCCGGCCGTTCCCGCGACCGGGACGCCCGTGAGCCCGGCCCCCGTGAGCCCGGCCCCCGTGACTCCGTCGCCCGGGACCGGGTGCGTGACGTACGGGAGTTCCTCGCCGGTGCCTTCCACATGCCGCCGGAGGACGCACCGTCGTCCGCGGACCCGGCCCCGCCCGCCGAACCGGCTCCGGACCACAGCGCCGGGGCCGGGGCGGAACCGGGGAATCCCGCGGCCCGGTCCCCGCGCTCCATGGCCGCCCCCTCCCGCGACGGCGAGCACCGCCGCACCTTCCCCGCCTTCCCGCCCCTGCCCGGGCCCGGGGACGCGGCGGACGGCACGCCCTTCGCCGAGACCTGGTGGGGCAACGCCTGGGCCGCCGCCCTGGAGGAGGGCGCCCTCGACGCCAAGAGGCTGGCCCGCGGGCGTGGTTACGCCCAGCAGGGACATGTCGACGCCATCACCGTCACCCCCGGCCTCGTCCTCGCGTACGTCCAGGGCAGCCGACCCCGCCCGTACCGTGTGCAGGTCCGGCTGCGGACGCTCGGTGACGACGACTGGGAGCGGTTCCTGGACGCGGCCGTGGAGCGCCCCGCGCACATCGCCGCGCTCCTCGACAAGGAGATGCCGGAGTCCCTCGCCGAGTGCGGGGTGGCGCTGCTGCCCGGCCCCGGTGACCTCGACCCGCAGTGCAGCTGCCCCGACCGCGCCCATCCCTGCAAGCACGCGGCCGCCCTCTGCTACCAGACCGCGCGGCTGCTGGACGCCGACCCGTTCGTGCTGCTCCTCCTGCGCGGCCGCGGCGAGCGCGAACTGCTGGACGCGCTGTCCCGCCGCAACGCCACGCGGGCGGCCCGTGCCGCGCAGGAGCGGGAACCGGCACCGCTGCCGGGCGTCCGCGCCACCGAGGCGGTGGCCGCCGGCCGGCGACTGCCGCCGCTCCCCGCCCCGTTGCCCGTCCCACCGCACCCCGAACAGCCCCCGGCCTACCCGTCCGCCCCGCACGGCCCCGACTCCTTCGCCCTGGACCAGCTCGCCACCGACGCCGCAGCCCGCGCCCACGCGCTGCTGACGACCGGCCACGACGAGATCGGTGAACTGACCCTCTGGCAGGACGCCGTACGGCTCGCCGCGGCCCGACCCGGCTCCGGACTCACCGCCGGCACCCGCGCCCTCTACGCCTCGCTCGCCTCCGCCGCCGGCCGCACCCCGTCCGAACTGGCCCGCGCGGTCGCCGCCTGGCGACAGGGCGGGCCGGACGGGCTCACCGTCCTGGAGGAGTCCTGGGACCCGCCCGCGGGCCGCTTCGACCGGGCCCGGCCGCTCCTCCTCGCCGCCGACCTCCCGGCCTTCCGCCCCTGGCGCAACCACCTCACGCACCCGCGCGGCCACGTCCAGCTCCGCTTCGGCCGCGACGGCCTGTGGTACCCGTACGAGTCGGAGCCCGGTCACGACGACTGGTGGCCGCGCGGCACCCCCGACCCCGACCCGGTGGGCGCCCTGACGGGCCTCGGGGGCACCGGAGAACCGTGACGGCGGTCCCCGCCGGCCGGTCGTGGTGCCGGGCACCGAAGGGGAGTGTGCTGCCGAATCGCAGGGGCTTGCTGTCGGGCTCGTCAGGCGTGTGTAGTTTCGTCGACGAACCGGCGCAGGTCCGGGCGGGGCGTCGTGCGGAAGGCCCGGAGGAATCCCATCGCAAGGAGGACGACCGATGAGCCTCGCGCTCAATTCGCTGAATCCAGGCGTCGAGTGGCTCGGCGAGCCGGATCTCGCCGTCGCGGGCCGGCTGACGCATGTGGACCAGCCCTTCCGCGGCTTCCAGCCGGACGGCCCCGAAGCCGCGGTGGGCGGGTGACCGGCCGGCCGGCACGCGCGGTGCTGCCCCCGGTGCTGCGTGTGTGGCTCGGGCTGACCGCGGCCCTCGCCGCGCTGGTGGTCGTCGTGCTCGGGGTCCTGTATGCCGGCGACAGCAGGCCCGGCATGGTGGACGCGCGGATCGGGGCGGACGTGGACGGTGTGGGGCCGCCGTGGCGGGACGTCGCTCTGGCCTTGGACTTCCTGGGGGAGCCCGTGGGATCGGTGACGCTGGTCGTGGCCGTCGTCACGGGCTGCCTCCTGCTGCGGAGTCCTCGCGCGGCGGTGCTCGTCGTTGCCGGCGTCGGCATGACCGTGGGGACGGCGACACTGCTCAAGTCGCTGGTGGGACGCACCATCCACGGCGACGGCAACCTGTCCTATCCGAGCGGGCACACCGCCTTCCTCACCGCGCTCGCCCTCATGGTGGCGCTGCCCGCGACCGGCCGGCTCGGCCTCGGCAGGACGGCCGGCACGTCACTCGTGCTCGCCGCGGCGCTGGTGGCCGGCGCCGCCATGGGATGGGCACAGGTCGCCCTGGGCGCGCACTACCCGACCGACGTCCTCGGCGGCTGGTGCACCGCGCTGGCGGTGATACCGGCGACCGCGTGGCTGATCGACCGGACCGCTGACCGGGCGGCTGACCGGCCGGCCGATCGGACGGCCGACGCCGGTCGGCGGGAGAGCCCCTGACGTCACATCACGCCAAGCGGCGGAACACCGGCTTCACCGGCCGTCCGCCCAGCCAGGGGGTGGGGTCGGCGGCGTCCAGTGCCTTCCGGTACACCGCACATGCCTGGGCCACCACGTTGACGGTGTGGTCGATGTCGGCGTCGTCGAGCGCGCTGCTCACCACGAACGACGGGGCCAGCACCCCGCCCGCGAGGAGCCGGCGCAGGAACAGGGTGCGGTACTCCTGCGACGGCCGCAGGTTCTCGTCGAGGGTGGCGTAGACCAGGTTGCTGGCCCGGCCCCGGACGACGATGTGGTCGCCGACGCCCATGGCGGCCGCGGCGTCGCGGACACCGGCGGCCAACCGCTCGCCGAGGGCGTGCAGCCGGGCGGTGACGCCCTCTTCGACGTAGGTGTTGAACACGGCCATCGCGGCTGCCAGGGAGTGCGTTTCCGCGCCGTGCGTGGTGGACAGCAGGAACACCCGGTCGCCGGAGTGACGCAGCCCGCCCCGTTCCATCAGATCGCGGCGCCCGGCCAGCGCGGAGACGGCGAACCCGTTGCCCAGCGCCTTGCCGAAGGTGGAGAGGTCGGGGACGACGCCGTACAGGCCCTGGGCGCCCGCCTCGGACCAGCGGAAGCCGGTGATCATCTCGTCGAAGACCAGTACGCAGCCGTGCCGGTCGGCCAGTTCGCGGAGGCCCTCGAGGTACCCGGGCGGCGGCTCGGTGTGGGTGGCGGGTTCGAGGATCAGGCAGGCGACCTCGTCCTGGTACCGGGTGAGCAGCTCCTCCGTGGCGGCCAGGTCCCCGTAGGGGAACCCCACCGTGAGCTCGTTGGTCGCGGCCGGAATGCCGGCGGACATCGGTGTGGTGCCGATGAACCAGTCGTCGACGGAGAAGAACGGGTGGTCGGCGCAGATGGCCACCCGAGGGCGCCCGGTGGCGGCGCGGGCGAGACGCACCGCGGCGGTGGTGGCGTCGGAGCCGTTCTTCGCGAACTTCACCATGTCGGCCGTCGGCACCGTGGCCAGGAAGCGTTCCGCGGCTTCGACCTCCACGATGGACGGCCGCACGAAGTTGCTGCCGCGGTCGAGTTCCCGCCGCACCGCCTCGGTCACGCGTGGGTGGGCGTGGCCGAGGCTGACCGACCGCAGGCCGGAGCCGTACTCGATGTAGCGGTTGCCGTCGACGTCCCACACGTGGGCACCGCGGCCGTGGCTGATGACCGGGGCCAGGCCCTCGGGGTACTGGTCGTCACCCTTGGCGTAGGTGTGCGCGCCCCCGGGGATCAAGGCGTGCAGCCGCTCGTTCGCCGTCCGTGACCGGGGCAGCAGGAGCTCTGCGGTGTCTTCGGTGTTCACACCGACCTCAACTTTCGTTTTGCTTCAGGACCTCGGAGAGGCTCGGCGCCTCCCGGTCCCGGTGGGACATCGATGTGACCGGCAGCGGCCAGGGAATGGCGAGCTCCGGGTCGTCGAAGGCGATCGTCACGTCCTCGGCCGGATCGTGCCGGCGGTCGATCCGGTACGAGACGTCGGCGATGTCGGTCAGAGCCTGGAAGCCGTGCGCGCACCCCGCCGGGATGTACAGGGCCACCTGCGTGTCGTCGGACAGCTCGAAGAAGGCCCGGTTGCGGTAGGTCGGCGAGTCCGTCCGCAGGTCCACGACGACGTCGAAGATCCTCCCGTACGAGCACCGCACCAGCTTGGCCTCGCCGGCGCCGGAGCGCAGGTGCAGGCCGCGCAGCACGCCCCGGACCGAGCGGGACAGGCTGTCCTGGACGAAGGCGTCCGGGTCGAGGCCCACCGAGCGGACCACGTCGGCGTCGAAGGTGCGGCAGAAGAAGCCGCGCTCGTCGGCGTACGGCGTCGGCTCGAAGAGGTACGCGCCGGTGATCTCCGGGACTTCGGTCGCCTTCATGGAGCCTTCCGCGAGGTGTGTGCGTGGTCGGCCGCAGGGAACAGGGCCGCGTTCAGGGAGTTGAACTGGTGCTCGAGTCGCCGGGCGGCGGCCAGGTTCCGCTCGGTGAGGGTCCGCCGCAGCTCGGCCGAACGCTTCTCCAGCGCACGGAACTGCTCGAGCAGCCGGTCGGCGTCGACCTGGCGCGCCGGGTGGCAGAACGCGCCGAGGCCCATCTCCGCCATGAGCGCGTCGCTCTTCGCCGCGTAGCAGAGAGCGAGCACCGGCGTACCGGTCTTCAGCGCGCAGATCAGGTTGTGGTACCGGACCGCCACCACGGTGTCGGCAGCCGCCATCTCCTTCATCAGGTCGGCCAGTGAGGCCGGCTCGGCAGCGGTGACCAGTGGCGAGTCCACCGCGTCGAGGATCGCGGCGACCACCGACGCGTCGCACTCGTCGCCGGTGAGCAGCCGGACCGGCCTGCCCTCCTCGACGAGCGCGCGGACGAACCGGATCGTCCCGTCGAGGTAGCGCCGGTGTATCTCGTCGGCCCGGGCGCGATCGTCGTTGCCGCCGTGGAAGTCCATGACGCCGACACAGACCGTGCCCGGAGTGTCCGAGGGGGCGCCGGCCTGCGGTGTCGGCAGAGAGAACGCGAGGTCCGGGTAGACCTCGTCGCGCGCGGTGTCCACGCCCATCGCCCGCATCGCGTCGCGGGACTGCGCGTCCCGGTACGACCGGTATGCGGCCAGCCGCGCCGACCAGCGCACCAGGGCCCGGGTCGGCCGGTCGCCGATCGTCGCGGCGCCGACGCTGACCAGCGCCACCCGGGTGCGCAGCAGCCGGCCACTCGCGCAGAGCAGGAACAGCGAGTACGGGAAGCCCCACGGCCGCAGCGGCAGCGTGGCCTCCAGGACGCCCATCCCCGGCACGATCACCACGTCGTGCCGGCGCACCCAGGCTGCGGTGCGGAAGACGTCGACGAGTTTGCCCAGACCCTTCGCCGCGATCGAGCCCGCACGCGACGCGGTCCGGTACTCCCCGCGGTACCAGTGCAGCCGCGTCGCGGGGATCCCGAACCGGGTCGTCACGGCCTCGGGTCCGCCGCACAGCGCGTCCACGACCGCATCCGGGTGTTCGGCCCGGAGATACCCGAGCACGGCTTCGAGCGATCCGTCGTTGCCGAGGTTGCCGGAGCCGAGCAGGCCGAACACCCCGACGCGCACCGGGGTGCTGTCCGAGGCCGTCATGCCTGCCTCCCCTCACGGCCGGCGACGAGGGCGTCGACGGACACCGTGAGCAGGCCCGGATCGACCGGGGCGCGGTCCTCGACCCGCTCGCCGGCGCCGGGCCGGACCCGGCTGGTCATCCACGCGGCCAGGTGGCGGTAGCAGGCGCGCCGGTCGGCCGGGGACAGCGGCGCCCGCCGGATCGCCGAGGCGAACCCCCAGACGTACTCGGCGAGCAGCCGGGGCGTCGGGTGCAGCGGGCCCGCCCGGCGCGGGTCCAGGTTGACGCACCGGGAGCGCTTGGAAGGGTTCGCCCGCTCGGCGCGCGTGGGGTGGTCGCGGCGGAAGTACAGCAGCTCCGGCTCCTGGTGGAAGGGCCCGTGCAGGGTGATCTCGGCGACGAACGTGCGGTCCGCGTGGTGGTAGCTGTCGAGCGGCTTCACCCGGCGCAGCATGTCGGCCCGCATCACCCCGTAGAAGTCGTCGCCACCCGGCTCGAACAACAGACTGCGGAAGCGCTCCGGCGCGTGCGGCGAGTCGGTGGCGAGCCCGTACTCGTAGGGCACCTTCACCTGGCCGTCGCCGTCGATGACCGCCTGGTCGGTGTGCGCGAGGATGACGTCCGGCCGCTCGTCCAGCGCCTCGACGCAGCGTTGCAGCAGGTCCCGGCCGTACAGGTCGTCGTGCGAGGCCCACTTGAACAGCTCGCCGCGGGACTCGGCGAACACATGGTTGTGGTTCGGTGTGGCGCCGATGTTCCGGGGCAGCCGGAGGTACCGGATGCGTGAGTCCTTCGCGGCGTACTTGCGGCAGATGTCCTCGGTCCCGTCGGTCGAGGCGTTGTCGGAGATGACCAGCTCGAAGTCCTCGTAGGTCTGGCCGAGCAGGGCGTCGAGCGACTCGGCCAGGTACTCCTCGCCGTTGTACACGGGCAGGCCGATGCTCAGCCTGGGTTGGGCTGTCATGAGGTCCTCACTTCGGGAACGGAGTTGTGGTGCCGCTCGCGCAGGGCGGACCGCAGCTGCAGCCACCACACGGCCGAGCCGCTGACGGTCGCGGCGGCGACGCCCCAGGCCGAGCCGACCGTGCCGGCGGCGGCCGCCCCGCCGAGCCCTCCGCCGACATAGCAGGCGGAGGCGAACAGCTGGCAGCGCAGGCTGCGCCGGGCCGCGCCGAGCGCGCGCAGCCCGGCCGCCGCGCCGGTGCCGAGGCCCGCGCCCGCGACACCGAGGGTGATCGGCACGATGAGCTGCGAGGCGGAGTGCCAGACGTCGCCGAGCACCAGCTCGCCGAACCGGCCGGGCATCAGCAGCAGCGCCCCGCCCCAGAGCAGCGCGCCGGCGGCCTGCCCCCCGCCGAGGAGGAGGCAGAACCTGCCGAGCCGGTGCGGCGCCTGCCGCAGCACCCGTGCCGCCTCCGGAACGGTGACCAGCGACAGCCCCATCAGCACGGCGAGGAACGGGCCCATCAGGAGCTCGGCGCCCCGCACCGCACCCACCGCACCGACCCCGACGATCACGCCGAGCCCGTACGCCCGCAGCTGGCTCGCGCCGCTGAGACTGACGTTCTCGACGAGGTACCGGTAGCCGAGATCGCGCTGCTCGCGAAGCCACCCGCGCGCCCCGGTCATCCGGGGCCGGATACCGGACTGGAGGCAGCCGTACGCCGCGGCCACCGCGGCGGACGCGCCCCAGGCGAGCACGAAAGCGGCCACGCTGCCCACGTGGGCCGCCACGACCATGGCCGGGACGAGCGCGATGCCCCACACGAGGTCGTTGACGAACGCCTTCCGGCCGGCGCCGGCGGCGAAGAACGAGAACCGCCAGGCGTCCTGGAGCAGCAGCCCCGGCAGCATGACCCCGAGGCAGGCGAACGCGGGACCCACCCGGCCGCCGAGAGCAAGGCCGGCCAGCAGACACGGCACGCCGATGGCGGAACCGACGCCGAGCGCGGTACCCGACGACCGGGCCACCGCGCCGCGCCAGGACGCGTCCGGCGCGCCGCTGAAGCGCACCACGAGCGGGTCGGTGGCCAGCCCGCGGGAGACGTTGAGCACCACGCCGTAGGTCACCCAGGCCAGGCTGAACACGCCGAACGCGGTCACCCCCAGCGAGCGGGCCACGTAGATGCCCACCGCGAAGTTGGAGATGCTGGAGGCCGCCTGGTCGGCCAGCCCCCAGGACAGCCGGCCGACGAGGGCCCGCTTGGCGGATCCGGCCGGTGCCATCGTCTTCCCCTCGGTGGTCATCGGCGTCACACCTTGATCAGTTCGGCGCCGTGCAGGGCGCCGGCCGCGGTGGCGACGGCACTGAACGGCAGCCCGGACCGCTCGGCGACGTCCAGCAGACTGTGCTCGCCGTCGGAGAGGCTGAGCACCCAGAGCATGGCCATCTGGGCCTGCTTGGTGTCGCTGCGGCCGCCGAGCGCGTCGTACAACCCGCGCCGGCCCAGCTGCGGCTCGCCGTAGGGGCTGAGGTTGACGTACCGCCGGTTGCGGTCAAGGACGGCGAACGCCTCCCGGCAGAGGGCGAGTGTGTCGGCCATCGCCTCCGGGGAGACGAAGTCCAGGTTGTCCGCCGAGGTGTGGTACTCGGGGTAGCCGGCGTACGGGGTCCGGCTGAGCGAGCCCACGCCGAGATCGAACCCGGGCGAGCAGTACTGCCGCTCGTCGTAGCCGTACGGAGTGAACTCGGCGACATGGTGCGGGCGTTCGGAGGCGGCGAGGACGTGCCGCATCACCCGGTCGATCTCCGCGTCACCGCGTCGGCTCTGTTTGTACGTCAGCCGGCCCGGGTCGCCGGCGCAGGCCAGCACCAGTCCGTGCTTGACCCGTTCCACCCGTTCCGCGTTGCGGGCCAGCCAGGTGATCGCCCCGATGGTGCCGGGCGCGTAGATGAACCGGTAGGTGTAGTACGGCGTCTGCTCCGCCAGCGCCCGGGCCAGGAACGTCGCCACCGCGATGCCGGCCAGGTTGTCGTTGGCCAGCGAGGGGTGGCAGACGTGGCAGGAGACGATCACCTCGTCGGAGACCTGACCGGGGACCACGTGCTCGGCGTAGGTGAGGTGGCCGTCCGCGAGTGTGGAGTCGATGCGGACCTCGTACTCGCCGTCCGGCAGCGCGTCCAGGGTCTCCTGGGCCAGGCAGAACCCCCATTCCGGCTTGTAGTAGCTGGTGCGGTACGGCACCCAGGACGGGTGGTCCGGCAGGGTGTGCAGGTGTGTGCGCAGTTCGGACAGCGGCATGGTCTGCGACACCGGGACGCTGTAGCCGAGCACGTGCAGGCTGGACGCGGCGAAGTCGACGACCCGGTTGCCGGCGGTGTCGGCGATGTAGGCGTCGCGGATGTTCCACTCCTGCGGCACCGTCCAGTCGAGCACCTGGGTCCCGGTCGGCACCTCGTGCACCTGCAGCGGGACGTACTCGCCGACGATGTCCAGGGTGGCGCGCACACCGTCGCCGGTGATGCTCCGGCACAGCGGGTACAGCCGCTCCACCAGCGCGTACATCTCTTCGCCGGCGTCGGTCATCGGCGCCACCGCAGGGTGTCGTCGACGGAGCCGGCTTCGGAGGCGGCGCGCAGCACGGCGAGGCGGGTGAAGCGTCGCTCGAAGTTCTCCCGGTTCAGCGCGAACTTCTGGTAGGCGTCGGCGAGTTCGAGCGCGCCCTGCTTCACCGTCCACTCGCAGTCGAAGCCGGGAATCGCGGCGCGGAACCGGGAGAAGTCCACCCGGTACGACCGCGGATCGGCGCCGTTCTCCCCCGTGATCACCACCTTCGCGCCGGACACCGCCTCGGCGACCTGCTCGGCGATCTCGGCGACCGTGACGTTGTTGATCTCACTGCCGATGTTGAACGCCCGGTCGTGGACCGCTTCCCGTGGCGCGGTCAGCGCGGCCGCGAAGGCCTGTGCGATGTCGGCGGCGTGCACCAGCGGGCGCCAGGGGGTGCCGTCGGAGAGCACGAGGACCTCGCCGGACAGGAGCGCGTGGCCCACCAGGTTGTTCAGCACGATGTCGGCGCGCAGCCGGGGCGAGTAGCCGAAGGCGGTGGCGTTGCGCATGAACACCGGGGTGAAGTCGTCGTCGGCCAGCGCGTGCAGGTCGTCCTCCACCCGCACCTTGGACTCCGCGTACGGCGTCACCGGGCGCAGCGGGGCGTCCTCGGACACCAAGTTCGACAAGTCGGGGTCGCCGGCGGCGCCGTAGACCGAGCACGTCGACGCGTACAGGAAGCGCCGCACTCCTGCGTCGCGGGCCAGCCGGGCCAGCCGCACGGACGCGTGGTGGTTGATGTCGTAGGTGAGTTCCGGCGCCAGCGATCCCAGCGGGTCGTTGGAGAGCGCGGCCAGGTGGATCACGGCGTCCACCCCGGCCACGTGGTCGGCCGTGACGTCGCGCAGGTCCACCCGGTGCCCCGGCGGGTCCGCGGGCGGCTCGCCCAGCACACAGTCGGCGAACAGGCCGGCGTCGAGGCCGACGACCTCGTGCCCGGCGGCCGCGAGGACCGGGGCCATCACGGTGCCCAGATAGCCCTGGTGTCCGGTCAGTAGTACGCGCAAGGTTCAACCCCCCAGGTTGAGCGTGAGTTTGGTGACGGCGAACGCCTCGGCGTAGCGCGCGTGGCATTCGATACCGCGGATCCGGGCCAGCCCGAGGAAGGCTTCCCGGTCGTACCAGGGCCGGTGCCGCTGCGAGGGGTAGTGCTCCTGCAACAGCCGCACCTTCTGTTCGGCGGTCTCCGGCGACAGCGGCTGGTACGCCGTGGGACGGCCGAGATCGCCGTCCCACTTGACGATCTCGTAGCCGAGGACCATGTGGTCGCGGAACGCGGTGGGT
Source organism: Streptomyces sp. NPDC002588 (assembly GCF_040295925.1). Classification (NCBI taxonomy): domain Bacteria; kingdom Bacillati; phylum Actinomycetota; class Actinomycetes; order Kitasatosporales; family Streptomycetaceae; genus Streptomyces; species Streptomyces sp. NPDC002588. Next base: position 125,702 of record NZ_JBEOWF010000007.1, on the reverse strand, counting down.
ATCAGCTTCGCCAGGCCGCGGTGGTCCTGGTGCGCGTCCTCGGTACGCGGGGCGAGGACCAGATCCGGGTCGGTCTGCAGACGCAGCTCCTCGACCGCGGCCTTGGCCTCCTCCCAGTGCGCGGGCAGCCGTCCGTCCGGCAGCTTGTGCACGGTCAGCCGCAGGTCGGCGCCCGGGCAGAAGGCGGCGAGCGCGGCCCGCTCCTCCTGCTCCCGGTCGGTGCCGCCGCCGGAGAGCACCAGCGCGTCGACGCGGACACCCGGCCGCGCGAGGCACAGCGTCAGCAGCGTGCCGCCGGCGCCGATGGCGATGTCGTCGCAGTGCGCGCCCACCGCGACGATCCGGTCCAGGGGTCCGGCCCCGAGCCGGATCACGCTCTCGCTCCGGCGGTGTCCCGCTCCCACACGGCCCACGGACGGTCGCCCCTCGCGTAGGCGTCGTCGAGCGCGGCCCGCTCCTTCACGGTGTCGGTCGGCTTCCAGAAGCCGCGGTGCTGATGCGCCACCAGCCGGCCGCGCTTGGCCAGTTGGGCACATCCGTCGGCGACCAGGTCCCCGTTCTCCGGGATGTGGTCGAAGACCTCCTGGCGGAGCACGAAGTAGCCGCCGTTCTCCCACAGCGGCAGTTCGCTCACCGCGGTGATGCCTCCCACCAGGCCGTCCTCGCCCAGCTCCACGCAGTGGAACGAGGACTGCGGCGGCACCACCATCATCGACGCACCGGCGTCGCGCTGAGCGAACCGGTCGATCATCTCCGGCAGCGGGGCGTCGGTGAGCACGTCGGCGTAGTTGGCGAGGAACATCTCGTCGCCGTCCAGGTGGTGACGCACCCGGCGCAGCCGCTCCCCGATCGGTGACTCGATGCCGGTCTGCGCGAACGTGATCGTCCAGTCCGAGATGTCGGTGGACAGCAGCTCGGTCCGCCCGCCCCGCAGCACGAAGTCGTTGGACGTCGTCTCCTCGTAATTGAGGAAGAAGTCCTTGATGTGGTGGGCCCCGTACCCGAGACACAGGATGAACTCCGTGTGCCCGAAGTGCGCGTAGTAGCGCATGACATGCCAGATCAGCGGTCGCGGCCCGACCATCGCCATCGGCTTGGGCACGTCGTCGGAGGTTCCGTTGCGCATGCGCATCCCGTAACCGCCGCAGAACAGAACGACCTTCATGACTTGACCTCGACAATGCTCAGTTCCGGGATGGGAAAGACCAGACGACCGCCCCAGTCGTGCACGAAGGACAGCTGCTGGACCAGCTCGGCCCGCAGGTTCCACGGGAGGACGAGGACGTAGTCCGGCTTGTCGGCGGCTATCTGCTCGGGCGACAGGATCGGGATGCGGGTGCCCGGGGTGAACCTGCCGTGCTTGTAGGGGTTGCGGTCGACCGTGTACGGGAGCAGGTCCGGCCGGATGCCGCAGTGGTTGAGCAGGGTGTTGCCCTTGCCCGGGGCGCCGTAGCCGACGACCGTCTCGCCGCGCTCGGCCGCCTCGATGAGGAACCGCAGCAGGTCCCGCCGCACCTTGGCCACCCGGGCGGAGAACTCGGTGTACCCGGACAGCTCCTGCAGCCCGGCGGCCTTCTCCCGGGCCAGCACGTCGGCCACCCGCTGCGTCGGCTCGCCGGCCACATCGTTCGGCCGGGCCCACAGCCGGATGGAGCCGCCGTGCGTGGGCAGCAGCTCGACGTCCACGAGCGCGAGTCCGCCGCTCGCCAGCGCCCGGATCGCGGACGCCACCGTGTAGTACTGGAAGTGCTCGTGGTAGATCGTGTCGTACTGGTTCTCCTCGATCAGGGTCAGCAGGTGCTGCACCTCGATGGAGACCCAGCCGTCGTCGGCGACCAGGGCACGCAGCCCCTGGGTGAACCCGACCACGTCGGGGATGTGCGCGTACACGTTGTTGGCCACGACCAGGTCCGCCGGGCCGTGCTCGGCGCGGACGGCCGAGCCGGTGTCCGGGGAGAGGAACTCCGTGAGCGTGGGCACACCCGCGTCGCGCGCCGTGGCGCCGACGTTCACCGACGGCTCGATGCCCAGGCAGCGGATCCCCCGGTCCACCACATGCCTCAGCAGGTACCCGTCGTTGCTCGCGACCTCGACCACGAAGGCGTCCGGGCCGAGAGCAAGACGCTCCACGGCGTCGGCGACGAAGGTGCGCGCGTGCTCCACCCAGGAGGTCGAGTACGAGGAGAAGTACGCGTACTCCTTGAACGTCTCCTCCGGCGTGATCAGCGGAGGGATCTGCGCGAGCCAGCAGTCGGTGCAGACCCGCAGGTGCAGCGGGTACGCCGGCTCCGGCTGGTCCAGTTGGTCCGCGGCGAGAAAGCTCTCACATGGCGGGGTCGCCCCCAGATCGACGACGCTCGCGAGCGCCGCCGAGCCGCAGAGTCGGCATCGTGTCATTTACTGCCCCCCATTAGTTCTGTCCGACCCGCGATCGCGGTGCGGTACCCCTCCACCAGGCGCTCCAGCCCCACTGCCGGGCTGAAGCCCTGCTCGTAACGGCGCCGGGCCACCTCGCCCATCTCCCGGTTGCGGGCCGGCTCGGCCGCGATCCGGCGTATGCAGGACGCGAGCGAGGCGGACTCGCCCGGCCGGTGCAGCAGCCCGGTCACCCCGTCCTCGACGAGTTCGACGAACGCGCCGTGACCGGCGGCGACGACCGGGACCCCGGCCGCCATCGCCTCCACGACCACCAGGCCGAACGCCTCCAGCCACGTCGAGGGAGCCACCACGGCCACCGACCGCGCGATGGCCTTCTGGCACTCCGCCGTGTCGTACAGGCCGACGTAGCGCACGTCGTCCCGTCCCGATGCCCAGGCGGTCACCTCGCCCTCCAACGGCCCCGCCCCGGCGATGACGAGCGGCACGCCCACACCACCGTCCGCGGCGATCTCGTCCCATGCGGCCATGAGCAGCCGCACCCCCTTGGCCTCCGCGAGCCGGCCGAGATAGAGCACATGCTCGCCGTCGCCCTCCCGGCAGGCGCCCGGGTCGGGCACGAAGTTGTGCTTCACCGCCAGCCGTTCGGCCGGCATGCCGGCCCGCACCAGGACGTCGCGCTGCGCCGCGGAGATGCAGAAGAACCGCTCCACGCCGGACCACCACCGCCGCCGGTTGACCGACAGGCTGACCGCGAGCGGCACCGTCGCGAGGCGGGAGCTGCGGTAACAGCCGTGCCGGACGGCGGGCAGCGGCGCGGACCCGACGCACTCGGTGCACGGCCGGCCGTCCCGCTGCAGCGTGCCGGGCGGGCAGACCTGGGTGTAGTTGTGCAGCGTGGCGACGGCGGGCACACCGGCGTCGGCGCAGGCGGCCAGCACCGCCGGCGACAGGAGCGGGAAGACGTTGTGCACATGCACCACGTCCGGCCGCTCGGTGCGAAGCCGGGCGGCGAGTTCCGCGCGGACCGCCGGGTTCCACGGCACGAGGAGCGGTACCGCGGCCTTTCCCAGCAGGGACCGGGCGGCGATGTCGTCGCTGCGCCGCTCGAACACGTCGACCCGGTGGCCGGCCGCGCGCAGCAGCGCGACCTCCTGGTCGACGACTTTGTTCTCGCCGCTCGGCTGCGCCGAGGCGTAGCGGTTGTGCACCACGAGGACGTGCATGCTCAGGTCACCTCCGAGCTTCGGGCCCATCGCGGGACGGGGCGTCGAGTGGGTTCGGGCGTCGGCAGGGGAGCGGCCTCGGCAGGTGCCGCCAGCAGCGAGGCGGCCACGGCCAGATGCAGCAGATACGGCGAGGCGTCGCCCAGTCCGGCCTCGGTGTACGAGGCGATCGCGCAGTAGCTGATCAGGAAGATCGCGCAGGCCCTCGACAGCGACGGCGGCCGCAGCAACGCGACGCCGCCCAGCACGATGATGATCGCCGCCACCAGGGCGATCCCGGTCATGCCCTGCTCGTTGTAGACGGCCAGCCAGCTGTTGTCGATCGGCAGCCCGCCGAACGACTTGTCGCCCAGGCCCGTGCCGAACAGGTTCTCCGAGGTCGTCCGGGGTGCCGTCAGCAGGGCGTGCCAGACCTTGGCCCGGCCGGTGAGGCTGGCGAAGTTCTCCTGGCTCTGCCCGCGCAGGAACCACGCCTGGAGCGCGGAGCTGAACCCCACCGCCGCCACCGCGGCGCACAGCACCGCCCAGGAGAAGAGCCGGCGGGCGGCGGCGCTGGTCAGGACGAGGGAGGTGATCGCCAGCACCAGCGCGATGATCAGGCCGAGCGTGGCCGTCCGGGTGTGGGTCAGCGCGAGCAGGACGAGGGAGGGCACGATGACCACCGCCGCGCTGGTCCGGTCGGTCCGGCGGCCCAGGAGGAGCAGCACGGTGAGCCCGATGATCACCGCGGCGTACTGTCCGATCTGCGGCGGGGTGAGCGGCCACAACGCGCCGACCAGCCGCCCGCCGTAGAGGTCGGGCATGGCGGCGCCCGGTGAGACGACCAAGCCGGCGGCCACCGACGCGAGCACCGCGAAGTACATCCGGATGTGGTGCCTGACGAATGTCGTGCCGCCGTCCCACCAGCGGCTGAGCAGCCACAGCGTGCCGATGAAGAGAGCCAGCCGGGCGCAGCGGAACAGCGCGCCGAACCCGGCCCCCTGGTCCACGCTGGAGATCAGGCTCGGCACCAGCAGCAGGGTGAGCAGGAACACGTAGGCGCTGGCCCGGATGCGCACCCGGGGGTTGAGCACGAGCGCCAGCGCGAACGCGGCGGCCAGCGAGCCCATGGTGACCATCTGGATGAGGGAGCGGGGCAGCGGGACGATGGTCCTCGCCCCGGCGGAGCCAAGGGTGTTGAGGACGAGCAGTCCCCAGACCGTCCCGACGATCTTCGACGTGTGGTCCGTGCCGGTTTTCGCGGATCTCATCTCAACCACCGTCCCCTGCGCGGAAGGTGCTGCCCGCGTCCTGCCGGTACGGCGTGGCCTGCCACTGCTTGAAGCCGACCGTCCGGCTCGCGTCGTGGACGACGAAGGTCCATGGTCCGACGTAGACGTTGTCGTGCCAGCGGTTGTGCTGCTCGAGGGTGATCGCCTCGGCCACCCGCTCGCCCTTGTACGGCGACCAGTCCGGATAGGTGCCGTAGTTGGACAGCACCGCCATCCGGTCGCACTTCACCGTGCAGTCGACGGCGGACTTGTCCAGCACGAAGCGGTTGTCGTGGATGTCCACCCGCTGGGTCTTCCACCGGCAGTCGGCGTAGAGCGGTGCCTTGGCGATCGCCGGCTGCGCGCAGCGGTCGGGGTTCTTCACCAGCAACGTGCAGTCACCGGACGAGGTGTTGGCCGGGCTGTTGCAGAACCGGTCGGCGTTCTCCCACAGGGTGATCCCGTTCCAGTTGTTCTCCAGCACGTTCCGGTAGATCTCGATCTTGTCCGTGCGGGCTCGGATCCGCGGTTCGCCGCCGGACTCGGAGAGATAGACGGTCGCGAACGGGAAGGTGTCGCCGTCGGCGGCGTAGGCACGGCCCTCGACCCAGTTGTTCCGCCGGATCGTGTTCTTCCGGATGACCGCGTTGTAGCTGATCTCGTAGATCAGCGCGGCACCGTCGTTGTCCTCGATCAGGTTGCCCTCGATCAGGAAGTCGTTGTTGTCGGTGTCCGCCCACAGCCCGGTTCCGCGGTTGTCGTGCACCCAGTTGCCGCTGATGTCGGCGCCGTCGACGGCCCAGAATTTGACGCCTCCGCTGCAGCCGCAGTCCGGCCGCCGCCGCTCCCAGTCGTCCTTGTTGTTGCCCACGATCTCGTTGCCCTCGACCACCAGGCCGCTGATGACGCCGGCGCCCTTGTAGGCGTTCATGCCGTACTGGCCGTTGTCGCGCAGGCAGCTGGCGCGGACCCGCTGGCGGGCACCGGCCATCAGCCCGGCGCCGGAGTTGTTCTGGATCGTGGCGTGTTCGATCACCCACCCGTCGGCCGAGTCGTGATTGACCACGCCCTCGTCACGGGGCGCGTCGAATCCCTGCACGGTCAGGTAGCGGATGGTGACGTCGCGGGCGGTGCCGACGAACGCGTACTGGTTGGTCTTCCGGCCGTCGAGCACCGCGCCCGGCGCGCCGAGGTAGACGTCCCCCTCCTTGGGGCTCACCTGGTCGTAGCGCTCCGACATGAGCGTGTGCCTGCCCGGCCGAAGCCAGAAGGTGGTGTGCGGGGGGCTGCTCTCGGTCTTCGCGGCCAGGTCGCCGGGCACCGCCGGGTCGACGGTCACCGCGCCCGCCGGTGCCTTCGCCGGCCCGGCCGCGGGCTTGGCGCACACCCGGGCCACGGACGTGGACGGCGCGGCGGTCGGCTTCGGCGCCGCGTCCGTCGTGCCGCTCTCACAGCCGGTCGCCGCCAGCAGGGCCAGCGCCAACGGTGCCGCAGGCCACGCCCGGTGCAGCCACTTGATCCCCACGCGCCCCCCTAACCGTGGAACCCGAGCACGGTGGTGAATCCGTCCGCGCCGTCGGCGAAGCCGGTGCCGACCAGCGTCGTGGTGGGTTCCTTGCGCCCGAAGCCGGCGGAGTACCAGCCCAGTGGCGGGTCGCTCTCGCCGCGATGCGCCCGCCAGCTCAGCTGTCCGGGCAGGTCGAGCGCCGCGGAGCGGTCCTCGCCGTCCCGGGTCCAGGTGAGCACTGCCCGGTTCCCCACCAGGTCCGCGGCGATCTCCGGGCCGAGGTGGAACGCCAGCCGCACGGCCCGGCGCGGGCCGCGCACCTCGTCGACGATCCTCAGCTCCTGGCTCGCGGCCGTGAGCTCCACCCGGCGGCGGTGCACGGAGGGCCGGTAACCGTCGTGCTCGGCGCACCAGCGGGCCGTCCCCCCGTCGGCGGCGCCGGAGGTGTCCGCGACCAGGACTCGGCTGCGGGCTTGCCGGGTCCACAGGAACGGGCCGCCGGAGACGGACTGGTCGCCGCCGTCCAGTTGCAGGGTGTTGTGGCCGAGGGTCGACCGGAAGTACTGCCGCCACTCGGGCTGCCCGTGGTAGCAGAACGTCCCCGGGTCGGCGAGCACGTCGACCCCGTCGTGCCGGACCTCCACGGACAGCGCGTCCGCGTGAGCGTGCGCGGCGATGGACAGGAATCCGTGCGGACCACCGTCGCAGCGGCACCAGATCCCCGCCGGGCCACGCAGGATGGTCATGCCCGCGTCGGCGAAATGCGCCGGCCGGCTCGCCGGGCGGGACACGGCCGGTGCGGCTGCGTTCTTCGAGTACGGCTGGATGAGCGCGGCCAGCAGCGGGGTGCGCACATCGGTGCCGGTCACCTCCGGCCACCAGGCCAGCCGGCCGAACACGGCGTCCCCGGTGGCCAGCAGCGAGCCCCAGCGGTCGGTGCCCGCGCCGTCCACGACCAGACCGTGCCCGTCGTCCGCGTCCCCCTGCCGAGGCGGCCGCAGCCGGCTGTCCACGACGGCCGCGAGCGCGTCGGTCATCCGCAGCAGCACCAGCCGGATCGACGCGGGGACCGGCACGCCCGCGGCATCCGCCTCGGCCACCGCGGCCAGGCCGAGCTCCAGCACCAGTCCGTGATACTCGGTGGCCAGCTCGCGGTTGAGGCCCGAGCCGAAGGTGTTGGCGCGCAGCTGCCGCTCCAGCGAGCGCAGCGCGTTGGCTCGCCAGCGCGCCGAGGAGGGGAACCAGCCGAACGCGCAGGCCGCGGCGAACTGCCCGGCGGCCTCGGCGACGACATGGTTGTTCGCCGAGGACCCCCGGCTGGGGAAGGCGGCCAGCCAGCGCTGGTGGTGCCAGATCTGGTCCAGTGCCACCGGGTCGCCCTCGAACAGAGCGGCCGCGCCCGCCCAGCCGTCGAGCAGCCGGCGGATCCACACCCAGGACAGCAGCCGGATCCCCAGCTCGATGCCGCTGGTCCAGTGCACTCCGCGCAGCGGCGGGTTGGCCGCCCACCACGACCGCAGGTGCTCGGCCACCCGCTCGGCGTACCGCTCGTCCCCGGTGACCGCGTAGGCGGCGGCGAGCCGGGTGAGGTACTGATGCCGGGAGGGCTCCCAGATCTGTTTGATGTCCCCGACCGCGCCCTCGTCGCGGTACGGCACGTCGAAGGCGTAGCCCGACGGCGCCCGGCGCCCCGTCTTCGGGTCGTACGACCAGTCCGGGTCGGCCAGGTCGTCGCGGTCCACGCCGAAGAACTCGCCGTGCCCGTCCATCAGCCGGTCCGCCTCGGCGACGAGGCGTTTCGCGGCGTCCGGTGGCACCGCGGCGATCGTCCCCGCGGGCAGTACGGCGGTGAAGCGGGCGCCGGTCACGCGCGGGCCGTCCGGCGGCGCCGACCGCCACCGCCGCCTGCGCACCGCGTCGCCCACGCGGCCGCCGACCTCCCGCGGTCCCATCCGGGACAACCGCCGCAGGTACCAGCCCGCACTCCCCGCGACCACGGTCATCGCGCCCCCGCCAGTGTCACGGGCACGCCACCGGACAGGCCGGTCTGCACGGCGAGGGTGGCCGCCGTGGTCGCGACCAGCGACTCCAGCGGCACCGGCATCGGCCCGCCGGTCCGCACGGCCTTGATGAACGCGGCCAGTTCGGCGGACTGGCCCTTGTCCCGGGCCTTCGGCAGCCGCGAACCGACCCACTGCTTGCGGCGGCCGTCGTACACGGTGGCACGGACGAAGTCGTCGAGCCGCAGCACCTTGCCGTCCGCGACGAGGTCCAGCGTCTCCTTGGGGAAGCCGGACGCGCCGGTGGTGACGTAGCTGATGGTGGCGGTGGACCCGTCCGGGTAGCGCAGCACGACCTGCAGATCCTCGTTGCCGGACGTGGCGACCGCGTACACCGATACCGGATCGGCCTCGAGCAGCGCGCTCGCCGTGTCGATGAAGTGCCCGCCCTCGCCGGCGAACCGCGAGCCCTCGGTGCCCTGCTGGAGATACCAACTGCCGTGCTGCAGCCGGCCCGCGTTGACCAGGTAGCGCAGGCTCGCCGGACCGGTCCGGGCGCCGAACCGCTTCCCGGCCTCCTGCAGCAGCGGCGCGAACCGGCGGTTGAAGCCCACCTGCAGCCGGTCGTTGCCGGATTCCTCCACCGCCGCGAGCACGTCGGCCAGCTCGTCCTCGGTGAGCGCCAGCGGCTTCTCCACGAACACGGTCTTGCCGGCCAGCAGCGCCCTCCGGGTCAGTTCGGCGTGCGAGCTGTGCCGGGTGACGACGAACACCGCGTCGATGGACTTGTCGCCGAGCACGGCGTCGAGATCGGTGGTCGCCTCGGCGAAGCCGAACTTCCGCTGCGCGTTGGCCGCGGACAGCGCCGTCGTGGTGACGACCGTCGACAGCTCGACGCCGTCGCGCTGTGCCAGGTGCGGCAGCAGCATCGACGTCGCGTAGTTTCCCGCGCCGACGAACGCCAGCCGCACCGGCGTCCCGGCCGACCGGGCCGGGGCGGACGCGCCGCCGCCGCGTCGCACCGCGGGCACGGTCACCGCCGGGGCCTCCGCTTCCCCCGCCTCCTCTTTCTGCTCGGGGTACCGGAACAGCACGGCCACGGCCTTCAGGTCGCCGTCCTTCAGGCGCTGGTACGTCTCGACGGCGTCGTCGAAGTCGGCGATGTGGGAGACCAGGGGTTCCACGTCGACGCGGCCGCGGGCGACGAGGTCGAGGAAGCACGCCAGGTTGCGGCGCTCGGTCCAGCGCACATAGCCGATCGGGTAGTCCCGCCCCTGGAGCTCGTACTCCGGGTCGTAGCGCCCGGGGCCGTAACTGCGGGAGAACCGGACGTCGAGTTCCTTCTCGTAGTACGCGTTCCACGGCAGGTCCAGGCGGCACTTGCCGATGTCGACGACCCGGCCGCGGTCCCGGCTCAGCCGGGCGGCCAGCTCGACGGGCTGGTTGCTGCCGCCGCCGGCGGCCAGGTACACCTGGTCCACGCCATGACCGCCGGTGAGTTCGGCGACGGCGGTCTCCACGGCCGCGGAGGCGGGATCGCCGCAGGCCGCCGCGCCCAGGCGCTCGGCGAGCTCGCAGCGCGCCGGGTCGGGGTCGACCCCGATGACGCGGACTCCCGAGGCGCCGAGGAGTTGCACCACCAGCTGCCCGATCAGCCCGAGGCCGATGACCAGCGCCACCTCGCCGAGCTGCGGCTCGCCCTGGCGGACGCCCTGCATCGCGATCGACCCGACGGTGCCGAAGGCCGCGTGCCGCGGCGCGAGGCCGTCCGGCACCCGGGCGTAGAGGTTCTTCGGCACCCAGTTCAACTCGGCGTGCAACGCGTGCTCATTGCCGGCGCAGGCCACGAGGTCGCCGACCTTCACATCGTCGATCCCGGTGCCGACCTCCTCGACCACCCCGCACAGCGAGTAGCCCAGCGGCGTGTAGGAGTCCAGCTTGCCCATCACCTTGCGGTAGGTGGCGGGCACCCCGTTGGTGGCCACGCTCTGCAGGACCTTCGCCACTTGGTCCGGCCGGGAGCGGGCCTTGCCCACCATCGACATGCCGGCCTCGGACACCTTCATGAGCTCGGTCCCGGTGGATATCAGCGAGTAGGCGCTGCGGACCAGCACACCGCCCGGCTTGCACCCCGGCACCGGCACGTCGAGCAGGGCCAGCTCGCCGCTCTTGTAGTTCTGCACAACCTGTTTCACCGAAGAAGTCCCCTTGTTTTCTACGCAGTCGAGGGAGAGTTCTGGCCGGCCCCGGAGGTCGCGCCGCGATACCAGTACTCGAGGGTCAGCACATGCCACAGATGCTTGGAGAAGTCCTGCTGCCCGGCGGCGTCCGCGGCGACCATGCGCGCCAGCGCGTCGCGGCGCAGGAGCCCGGAACCGACGAGCACGCCGTCGTTCACCACCTCGCGCACCAGCGGAGCCAGATCCCGGCTCATCCAGGCGCGCAGCGGGGCGCTGAACAGGCCCTTGGGCCGGTACACGATCTCCCGGGGCAGGATCGACGTGGCCGCCTCCTTGAGGACGGCCTTGCCCTGCCGTCCGACGATCTTGCGGTCACCGGGTACGGCGAACGCCGCCTTGACCACCTCGACGTCCACGTACGGCACCCGCACCTCGGTCGACGCGGCCATGCTCGACCGGTCCGTGTAGGCGAGGTTGAGGCCCGGCAGGAACATCCGGGCGTCGGCCAGGCACATGCGGTTGACGAAGTCGTCGAGGTCGTTGTCCCGGTAGACGTCCGCGTGCTCGGTCAGCACGTCATCGACCGTCCCGGCCAGGTCGGGATCGATCAGGGCGAGCAGCTCGTCCCGGTCGTACATGGTGTAGCTGCGCCGGAACGCGGTCTCCTCCGGCAGATCGGCGAAGGAGAGGAACCGCTTCGCGAAGCGCACCGACCGGTACCCCCGCCGGGCCGTCGCGACCGGCAGCCGGTCCACGGCGGCGGACAGGCCGCGCCGCAGGGGCCGCGGGACGCGCTGGTAGCGCAGCGCCATCAGGTTGGCCAGGTGCTTGCGGTACCCGGCGAACAGCTCGTCGGCGCCCATCCCCGAGAGCATCACCTTGACCCCGGCCTCCCGCGCGGCCTGGCAGATCAGGAACGTGTTGATCGCGGCGGGGTCGCCGATCGGCTCGTCCAGGTGGTACGTCATCTGCGGCAGCATGTCGAGCACGTTCGGAGCGATCTCGATCTCGTGCAGGTCGACGCCGAACCGCTCGGCCACCTGCCGGGCGTAGCGCAGGTCGTCCGGCATCGCCTCGAACCTGGCGTCCTCGGCGCGGAACCCGATCGTGTAGGCGGAGATCCCGGGCCGGTCGCGGGCCGCCAGCGCGGTCAGATAGCTGGAGTCGAGACCGCCGGACAGGAAGGTCGCCACGGGCACGTCGGAGAGCAGATGACGCCGGGTCGAGTCCTCGACGACGGCGGCGACATCCGGCAGCTCGCCGGCCAGGGCCCGCTCCCGGGCCTCGGCCGCGACGTCCTTCAGATGCCAGAACCGGCCGCGCTCCGTCCGGCCGTCCGCCCGGCACCGCAGCCAGCTTCCCGGCGGCAGCTTCTCCGCCTCGCGGAACGCGCACCGTGAGTCCGGCACCCAGTAGTACAGCAGCGAGGCCACCAGCGCCGCATGGTCCACCTCCAGCGACCCGCCGCTCACGGCGGCGAGCGCCTTCAGCTCCGAGGCGAACATCAGACCCTCGCCGCGCCGGAGCAGGAACAGCGGTTTGATGCCGAGCTGGTCGCGGGCGAGCACCAGGTCACCGGTCCGCTCGTCGAAGATCCCGAACGCGAACATGCCGCGCAGCCGGGGCAGGCAGTCCGTGCCCCAGCGCCGCCAGGCCTCCAGCAGCACCTCGGTGTCGGAGGTGCCGCGGAAACGCACCCCGGCCGCCGCCAGCTCGGCACGCAGCTCGGGCGCGTTGTACAGCTCGCCGTTGTACGTCAGGACGAGACCGCCGGAGACCATCGGCTGGGCGCCGGTCTCGGACAGGTCGATGATGGACAGCCGGCGGTGCCCGAGATGTACTTCCCCGTCACCGGCGGGGTGGCTGTACCGGCCCGCCCCGTCCGGACCGCGGTGGGCGAGGGCATCGGTGAGCCGGTCGGTCACGACCTTCCCGTCCGGCCATCGGTAAGTGCCTGCGATGCCACACATGTGCTACCGCGCCTCCTGGTCGCTGTCCGGGACTCGCGCCGCCCACATCGGCAGCCGCTCCGTCCACCGCTGGCCCGTCCCGGTCTGCCGGGCCGGCCGATCGTTCTGGCCGCGCAGCGCCGTCTGCAGGCCGTCCCACAGCGTGCCGTCGGTCCGGTCACGCGGATCGGGGTCGATCAGCACCACACCGATCACCGGAATGCGCTGGTCCGCGAGCTGCCGGGCCACGGTGTGCAGCCATGCGGCGCTGCCGTGGCCGGCCCGCACGACGAGCACGGTCCGAGTGCCGAGGTACTGGAGATCGGTCCACGCCGTGCCGGGCGCCACCGAGCCGACGCCGAGCCGGCGCTCCTGGTGCGACACGGCCGCGGCACGCTCGCCGGTGACCACGGCCGGGTCCCCCGGCTTCGGACGGCGGCCGGCCAGCTGCCGCCCTGGCAGACCGTCGACGACGAACACCGGCCCCTCCGCCGACAGTGCCCTGGCGAGGTCCAGGGCGATCACGCTCGTGTTGCGCGCGCAGCCCAGTTCCAGCAGCGACACGGGCTCCACCGAGCCGCGCACGGCACGGGCCAGGGACGTGGTGAGCCGTTCGCGTGCCGCCCGGACCCGGCGGCGCTGCCATCGCCCGGCCGACCGGTGGGGCAGCTCCGCGATGACCGAGGCGCCCAGGTTCGCGGCGATCTCCCGGCGCAGCACGGGACGGTCCGCCACCACCGCGCCGACCGCGGCCGCCGCGAGCCCGAGGAAGAGCCCGAGGAAGAGCCCGATCCCGGCGTCGGTGGCAGCGGCCCTGGGCAGGGAGTGCCGCACCACGTGCGCGGCGTCAACGATCTGCGTGCCGGCGACGAGCCGGGGCGTGCCGATGCTCGCCTCCGCGGCGCGCTGGCTGAAATCGGTGATCTGCGAGGTGAGTTCGGCTCTGCGGGCATAGAGCGACTCCAGGTCCGCCGACGACTCCGGCCCGTTCGTCTCCGTTCCGTCTCCGATCGCCTTGTTGACCTGCTTCAGTTGGTCCTTCAGCTGGTCACGCTGGTCGCGCAGGGCCTTGGCCTCGGCGTCCGCGGCCGCCCGTATCCGCCGCACGTGGTCCGCGACGAACGCGTCGGCCAACGCCTTGGCGCGGGCCACCGCTTCCGCGTCGCTGTCACCGGTCACGGTGATCTGCAGCAGGTTGTTGGTCAGACCGATGCCGCTGTAGTCCTTCATGAAGTCCTCGGCTTCCTCCCGGGACTTGAGGGACTTCAGGGCCTTGTCGGCGATCCGTGTGGTCTGCAGCAGCGCGACGTCGGTGCGGATCAGCGTTCCGGGGTCGTTCGGCTGGTCCTCCTCATGCGCGACCAGCACCTTGGTCACCGCGGTCGGCGGCTGCGGCAGCAGGAACGCCGCCGCCGCGCCGACGAGCAGCCCCAGCACCGCGAGGGAGCACCAGAGGCGGCGCCGCCTGCGCACCGCCGCCACCAGGGCCTGCAGATCCAGCAGCGGAGCGGCGCCCGACGAATCCGGAGTCGTGCTCGTCGTCACCCTGTGACTCCCGTCGCGTCGTCCAGTTCGCCGTCGAAGGCCGCGAGCTCCGGTACAGCGGCATGCCGAGAGTGGCCGGCCGGCCCCGTCGCACGGACCGGACCGGCGAGGACGATGCCGGCGACCGCGTGCTTGGCGTCCGCACACGCCTCGGCGATGCCGGTGAGTTCCCCCGCGGTCCAGCTGCCGGGGCTGAGCACGACCAGGACACCGGACTCGTGGCCGCGGTCCGGCACCATCGGCCGGGACACCGAAACCGCCACCGCCCGCAGCAGCGGACCGCTCCCGGCCTCGACGACGAGCTGACCGGCGGCCCGGCGGGCGATCTCGTCCCCTTCGGGGAAGACGACCAGCAGCCGCCGCGGGGGCGGCAGCTGGTCCCGGAGACGGGAGCACACCCGCCGGTAGCGGATCCGCCTGCTGGCCTCGTCGCCGGACGTCTGCGGGGTCGGGATGTCCCACCGGACGTCGAGGCCCAGCAGCCGGCGGATCCAAGCCCGCGGGCCACGGCCTTCCGACCGGTGCGTGGGCCGTTCGACGGGCACGTCGACGATGCCCAGCACCGCCGCGCCCAGCGCGGCGGTGATCTCCGGTTCGCCGCGCAGCCGGCGGCTCATCCGCGCGGTGGTGAGATGGCCGATGACCGCGAACAGGAAGAACAGCAGCGCTCCGCCGGCGATGAGCTGGTTCCTCGTCGGCGGTGCCTCGCCGGTCGGCCGGGCCGCCGACCCCATGACGACCAGGTTCTTCGCCTCGTTCTTGGCCGGGTCGGCCTGCTCCAGCGTGTTGATGGCCTCCCGCAGCGCGGTGCGCAGCTTCTCCAGCTCGGTGCGGGTCTGCACACTCTCCACGGTCTGCCCCGGATCGGCCGCGTCAGCGAGCTTGCTGATGCGGCGGCTGGTGTCCTGCACCGCCTGCTGAAGCGCGTCGAGCTCCGCCGCCGCTTCGGGGTCGGCGCTGTCGTTCGCGATCCGCGTGGCGTAGGAGACGAAGTCCTTGGCCACCTGGTCGGAGAGCCGCTTCGCGCGCTCCGGGGTGTCGGCCGTGCCGGAGATCTTGATGATGTTCCCGTCGGTGGCCTTGGCGCTGACCTGATCCCGCAGGTCGCTGCCGCTCACCCCGGACCAGCCGAGCGTGGCGGCCGCGCGGTCGACCACCACCGAACTGGTCGCCACCTCCGCCTGGGTCAGCAGCTCGCGCTCCTCCCACGTCCCCGGCAGCAGCACCGATGCCGAGGTCGTGTAGCGCGGCGGGAACAACAAGGAGGCGCCGTAGCCGACGAGCGCACCCACCAGGGCGAGGATGGTGAGCAGCCGCCAGCGCCGGCGGATAATCCGCCCGATGGTGACCAGGCGTATCGTGTCATCGCTCAACGGCGCTGCCTCTTCCTCGCCCGGTCCGGGTCGCCTGCCGGCACCGGAGGGTTGTCACGGCAGGCTGCGGCGTACGCGGCGAGCAGCGATCGCTGGGAGTTCCGCCAGGAGAGCGGTCCGCTGATCCGTTCCTCGCCGATCTTTCCCATCTGGGCCCGCTTCTCCGGATCGTCCAGCAGCAGCGCGACGAGCCCGGCGAACCGGGCCTCGTCGTTTGCGGGCGCGTAGACGGCGGCGTCACCGGCGGAGACGCGCGCCTCCCGGAGGTCGAACGAGACGATCGGCCGGCCCATCACCATGTACTCCAGGACCTTGTTCATGGTCGACACGTCGTTGAGCGGATTGCGCGGGTCGGGGGAGAGGCACACGTCCGCGGTGGACAGGTAGCGCACCAGGTCGGCGTCCGGAATGCGCCCGGTGAACTGCACCTGCTCCGACAGCCCGAGCTCCCGGGACAGTTCCACCATCGCGTCGAAGGTGTCGCCGCCACCGACGAACACCGCGTGCCAGTCGGTCCGCCCGAGCTCGTCGCGCAGCTTCGCGAGGGCTCGCAGGGCGTAGTCGACGCCGTCCTGCGGGCCCATGACGCCGAGGTAGCACAGCAGATGGGGCTTGCCGCGCTTCAGTTCCGGCTCGGGCGGTACGGGGTGGAACCGGTCGATGTCGGGCGCGCTGCGCACCACGAAGACGTCCTCCGGCCGCCGGCCGCCACGGCGCACCGCGACCTCCCGGTAGCTCTCGTTCGTGGCGAGCACGATGTCCGCGGCCCGGTAGGTCCGCCGTTCCAGCGCGCACACGGCGCGGTAGAGCAGGTCTTCGCCGCGGTCGAACCGGGAGAGGTACAGCTCGGGCACCAGGTCGTGCTGGTCGAAGACGAACCGCGCGCCGCGCCGCTTCAGCCACAGGGCCGGCAGGAACAGCAGGTCGGGCGGGTTGCAGGCGTGGACCACGTCGACCGGGCCGACCTTCCGGGCCAGCCGGAACGTGTGCCACAACGCCGACCCGTACTCCCGCAGGTAGCCGGCCGGCCCTCCGGTGGCCGCGCGCAACGGGTAGCGGTGGATCCGCACCCCGTCGATCTCCGCCTCCGGCTCCGTGTCCCGTTTGCTCCCCTGGGGACAGATGACGTGCACCTCCCAGCCGGCGTCGCGCAGCGTCGTGCACTCCTGCCACACCCGCCGGTCGAACGGCACCGACAGGTTCTCCACCAGGATCAGCGCGCGCCGGTCGTGCCGGTCGCCGCCGGTCGCGTCACCAAGCAAGGCCCACGTACCCCGGTTCGGCCCGGCGCGCTTCGGCGTCGGGAAGGCGGATGAGGTCGACGATCACCGTGCCGTCGCCATGAGGCAGCGCCGACAGCACGGCCGGATCCCTGGTCCCGACCAGGCACACGTCGGCGTGCTCGAGCACCTCCTCGACGGAGTCCGCGAGCAGCTGCGCGAGGTGCGGCAGCCGGGTCTCGATGTACTCGCGGTTCGCGCCGAGCAGCCGGGACAGGCTCACATTGGCGTCGTAGATCTTGAGGTCGTAACCCTTGCCGAAGAGTCTCTCCGCCAGTTCGACGAGCGGGCTCTCGCGGAGGTCGTCGGTGCCGGGCTTGAAGGACAGCCCGAACAGGCCCGCCCGGCGCTTGCCGGTGCGCTCCACCAGGTCCACCGCGCGCTGCAGGTGGTCGGCGTTGGAGGGCAGCACGTGGGAGAGGATGGGCACCGAGACGTCGGCCCGCTGCGCCGCGTGGACCAGGCTGCGCAGGTCCTTGGGCAGGCAGGAGCCGCCGAAGGCGAAGCCGGGCCGCAGGTAGGCGGGGCTGATGTTCAGCTTGCGGTCGGCCAGGAACACGTCGATCACCTGGTGCGAGTCCACCCCGAGCGCCTGGCACACCGCGCCCAGCTCGTTCGCGAAGCCGATCTTGAGGCCGTGGAACGCGTTGTCCGCGTACTTGATCGCCTCGGCGGTCGGGACCGGCACCCGGAACACCTCGCCGGGCAGGCCGTCGTACAGCGCCATCACCGCGTCGCCGCTTGCCGCGTCGAGCTCGCCGATGACGGTCTTGGGCGGGTCGAAGAAGTCCCGCACGCTCGTGCCCTCGCGCAGGAACTCCGGGTTGACCGCGACCCCGATGTCCACTCCGGCCGTGCCGCCGACGTACTTCTCCAGGATCGGCACCAGCAGGTTCAGGCAGGTGCCCGGGAGCATGGTGCTGCGGAACACGACGGTGTGCCGGCCCCCCCGCTCGGCCAGCGCGGCGCCGATCTCCTCGGTGACCCGCTCCAAGTACGTGGTGCACAGGCTGCCGTTGGGCTCCGACGGTGTGCCCACGCAGACCAGCGACACCTCGCTGTCCATGATCGCCTCGCGGACGTCGCGGGTGGCGCGCAACGCTCCGGTCCGCACGACCTCGGCGATGAGCTCACCTATCCGCTCCTCGACCACCGGGGCCTTGCCGTCGTTGACCAGGTCGACCTTCACCTGGTTCACGTCCACCCCGACGACCTCGTGGCCCATGCTGGCCAGGCACGCGGCCGACACGCAGCCCACGTAGCCGAGCCCGAAAACGCTGACCCTCATGACTCGTTCCTCCCCCCAGGCAGGCCCTTGCGGCCTGCGGTCCGCGCGCCGACCGGTCGACGCTCCCCGTGCATCAGTAGGCCCCCTGCCCGTAGAGCACCGCACGCAGCGTCTTCCACAAGATCACTGTGTCCAGGGCGAGCGACCAGTCCTCCACGTACCGGAGGTCCAGCCGGACCGCCTCCTCCCACGACAGGTCGCTGCGTCCGCTGATCTGCCACAGGCCGGTGAGGCCGGGCTTGACCAGCAGCCGCCGCCGGATGTCCGGGCCGTACGCGGCGGACTCCTCCGGCAACGGAGGCCGCGGGCCGACGAGCGACATCGATCCGGCGAGCACGTTGAAAAGCTGCGGGAGTTCGTCGATCGAGTACCGGCGCAGCACTGCTCCGATCCGGGTCACCCGCGGATCACGGCGGACCTTGAACAGCAGGCCGGCGCCCTCGTTGCGGTCGGCCAGCGCGGCACGTGCCCCGTGAGCCCCGGCGACCATGGTGCGGAACTTGAGAATGGTGAACTCGCGGCCGTCCTTGCCGACCCTGCGCTGGCGGTAGAACGCCCCACCCCGGCTGTCCGTCATCACGAGCAGCGCGACGAACGCCATCAGCGGCGCGAACAGCACCAGCAGGATCGCCGCGCCCATCCGGTCGACGACCTCTTTGACCGCCCGGCGGCCCCCGGTGAAGGTCGGCATGCTGACCCGCAGCAGCGGGATCCCGAGCACCGCGTCGATGTGCAGCCGCGGGCCGGCCACCTCCATCAGCACGGGGGCCACGACCATCTCGGCGTCGCTGCCTTCGAGGTTCCAGGCCAGCCGCTGCAGCCGGTGCGGTGACCAGTGCGGGTCCGAGGTGACCGCGACGACGCGGTAGCCGTTGCGGCGGACGTGGTAGGCGACGTCCGCCAGTCGGCCGATGACCGGCACTCCGTCCAGTTCGTCACCGCCGAGCCCGAGACCGTCCGTCGTGCACACCGCATCCACCCGCCAGCCGAGATGCGGGAACTTGCGGGTCCGGGTGATCAGGTCGCGCACGGTGGCCGGGCTCCCGGCGGCGAGCACCGGCCGCAGGCACCGTCCTTCTTTCCGCTGTTTGTGCAGCCAGAGGCGCAGCAGATACCGCGCGGTCATGGTGACGAGCGCGATGGCGGGGATCGCGACGAAGATCCAGAGCTTGATGTTGCGCGAGGTGAGGGCGATCCCGCCGAGCGCCAGTACGACGGTCGCCGTGAACAGCGAGCGTCCGAGCCGGCGGAATTCCTCGGCGCCCTGGCCGAGCACGGCCGGAGCCCACGACCGGCTCACCGTGAACGCCCCCAGCACCAGCAGCTCGGTGCCGAACGCGAGAATTCCCCACTTCTCATGCCAGTTGGCCGCGTCCCGGGCCCCGAAGAAGTTGCCGATCGCCGCCACCACGAAGGCGGTGGCCACCGTATCGCTGGTGATCACGGCACGGCGGTACCGCTGCTCCCAGCCGGTCGCGGACTGGCTGATCGCGCCGTTCGCCAGACGCTCTCGCGCCGACGGAAACGGGCTGACTAGTCCCCCTTGCGGCACAGAACCCCCCCAGGTCCCCAGTGGTTCGACGTGTTCGCCCAACACTGTTCCTCCCCTTCGGGAGGCCCCCGCCCCCCGCACTGTTCCTCCCCTTCGGGAGGCCCCCGCCTCCCGTGCCGCGTCGTTCCTCCCCTCGGGAGGCCCCCGACCCCCCCACGCGTGACATACCGGCTATGTGAGAGCGACTTGAACACCCCGCCCTGGCGGCAGCGGACTCGTATGTTCCGCCGGACTCGCGAGGTGGCAGGAGCCCGTCGAAACCTCGGGTGCTCCCCGCACCCAAGGCCCTCTCGGGCTCCAGGAATTGATCACCCCCACGCCTGGCGCCGGGGATGCGACTGCTGGTTTTCCGGAGCGCCGGACCTATAGATCATTATGGGTCGCCTCGTGTCCGAACGGCCGAAGCAAGGTCAATCTAGACCATCGAGGCCAGTATGAAGAGAGGATGTGAGTATTTTGTGCTCAAGCTTTGATACTTGATCGATTGAAGGGTGACCGCCCATGGGCGCCTTCACGCCACCGCGCGCTCCGGCAGCTCACCCGGCCTCCGGGCGCGGTTTCTGTGCCGTAGTGGTCGGTGAGGCGCAACAGGCGTTCCTCCGCGCCCGGTTGGGCGACAACTCGGGGAGCGCGACCGCTGGGCGACCGCCCCCGCCCCAGAGCCTGCGGTGTGACGGCGAAGCCCTGCGGAAGATGCTCCGGCGGGGCTTCTGTGTGTGGCGGTCCGCCGGTCTCGCCCCGATGCCCACCCGGTGGTCGTCGGAGCCGGGCCACTGCGTACGTTGAACGCGACGATGTCCGGTTCTCGCCGGTCCGCGGTAAATGTGTGGACTGAGGACCTCCCCTGACGGGACACTTCCGACTTCCGAATCTCCGGGAGTGTGATGGGGACGAAAGACACGCGAGGACCGACGCCGGGCAGGAGCGCGGTCGTTCTGGCACTGCGCCGCTACGGCCGGGAACTGCTGCGACTACGACGACTCGCCCTGCCCGCGCTGCTGCTGCCGGCCGTGGGCAACATCGGCACCCGCTACGTCGCCCCCCTGCTGATCGCCAAACTGGCGGGACAGGCCGCCGACGAAGGCGGGCTCACCCTCGCCTCGGCGCTGCCGTACGTGCTGGGTTTCGGCGTCACGCTGCTGCTCGCCGAGGCCGTGTGGCGGGTCGGGCAGCACTGCCTGAACCGCGTGGACGCCCTCGGCATGGAACATCTGTACGTGAGCGGTATGGACGAACTCCTCGCCAAGGACGCGGCGTTCTTCCACGACAACTTCGCCGGCTCCCTGACCAAACGGGTGCTGAGCTTCGGCAAGCGATTCGAGGACTTCGTCGACACGGTGACGTACCGGATCGTGGGCAGTCTCGTCCCCCTGGTGTTCGGTGCCGTGGTCCTGTGGAGCTACGAACCGATGCTCGTCACCGGACTTCTGGTGATGATCGTGCTGACCGTGGTGGCCGCGACACCTCTGATCCGTCGCCGGCAGAGGCTCGTCAACGACCGTGAGGCGGCGCTCGCCCTGGTCTCCGGCCATGTCGCCGACAGCCTCGTGAACATGGAGACCATCCGGGCGTTCGCGGCCGAGCGGCGGGAGGCCGACGAACACCGCAGCCGCGTCGCGGACTCCCGGCGCCTGACGCTGAGGTCGTGGGACTACGGCAATCTGCGCGTCGACACCCTGATCGCCCCCATGTCCGTGCTGACCAACGTGCTGGGCCTGTTGGTCGCCATCGCCTTCGGTGGCCCGGGCCGGGGGGTGGAGGAGGTCGTCGTCGCCTTCACCTACTACTCCAACGCGACCCAGATCATGTTCGAGTTCAACCAGATCTACCGGCGTCTGGAAAGCTCGATGACCGAGGCCGCGCAGTTCACGGAACTGCTGCTGGATCCGCCCACCATGCTCGACCCGACGGAACCCGAACCGCTCGCACCGCGGGACACCGGCATCCGCTTCGAGGCGGTGACCTTCGCCCACGCGGGCGCGAAGCCGATCTTCCAGGCACTCGAACTGGACGTGCCCGCAGGCGCACGGATCGGTCTGGTCGGCAGGTCCGGCGGCGGCAAGACCACACTCACCCGGCTCCTGTTGCGGATGTCGGACATCGACGACGGACGCATCCTGATCGGTGGCCAGGACATCAGCCGGCTGCGCCAGACCGATCTGCGCTCACTGATCGCCTACGTCCCGCAGGAACCCGCCATGTTCCACCGCAGCCTGCGGGACAACATCGCCTTCGCCCGGCCCGGCGCCACCGACGAGGAGATCCACGCCGCGGCCGCGGCCGCGCACGTCACGGAGTTCGCCGGCCAACTCCCCGACGGCTTCGCCACCTTGGTGGGGGAGCGGGGAGTGAAACTCTCGGGCGGCCAGCGCCAGCGCGTCGCCCTCGCCAGGGCCATCCTGCGCGACGCCCCGATCCTGCTGCTCGACGAGGCGACCAGCGCGCTGGACTCGGAGAGCGAGCTCCTCGTCCAGGACGCCCTGTGGCGGTTGATGGACGGACGTACGGCCCTCGTGGTCGCCCACCGGCTGAGCACCGTCGCCGGCATGGACCGTCTCGTCGTCCTCGACCGCGGAAGCGTCGTCGAGCAGGGCACCCATGAGGAACTGCGCGCGGCGGACGGTGCCTACGCCAAGCTGTGGCAGCACCAGTCGGGCGGCTTCCTCGGTGAGAGCACCGAGTCGGCCCCCGGACGCCCGCTCCCGGGAGCCGGTCCGGGCGGGCTGCCCGGACCGGCGGACGCGGGGCCGGACGGGGACCTCAGGACGTCGTCGCATGTGCGTACGAGCACCGGGCCCACATGACCGAATCGGTTTCCGGACATCCTCGCCCGCGGGCGGCGTCACGCCGATACGTCCACCGCGTGCGGCGAACCGCGAAGCGCCGGGAGGAGGCGCGGGAGGGCCAGGGGCGTCGCCCGTTGCGCGTCAGCCGCCGATGCCGGACCGGGTGGCCGCTCCGACCAGTTCGGCCGCGTCGGCCGGGCGGATGAAACCCGTGGCGACCCCTCTCGCGGCGGCGGCCGACCACTTCGCGACGAACGTGGCGTGATCGGGATACAGGGTTGCCAGCTTCCCGGCGGTGAAGGGGGTGGTCGTGCCGAACAGGAAGCAGAACGACTCCCCGGTCTGCCCGAGGCCGGACAGGGTGGCGACCGGCGCGTCGACCGCCGGTGTGCGGAGGCCGCCGGTGGCGTTGCCGTGGGCGTCGAGGACGAAGGCGGGTGCGGAGCCGGAGGTGTCCACCTCGAGGCGGGGTGCCCTGGCCGGCGGGACACCGGTGGTCACCCAGCGGTTGAGCGCGAACGCGGCGGTGTCCAGGACGTAGTGCGCCTGGCCGGTGTTGATCGGCGAGGCACAGCCGGGCCGGGTCGGGGGACTGAGCATGGCGTTCAGCCCCAGGAGGCCCACGGTTCCGCTGCCGTCGTCACCCGCGCCCATGCCGATGTAGGCATCGGCATGGGCGGTGCCGGCCACCTCCCAGAGCCGGAGGCGTGAGGAGTCGGCCTGCCGGGCCGACAGGGAACCGAGCCCGATCACGTCGGTTTCGGTCTGCACGACGAGTACCGGCGCCTCCAGGTCCGTGCGGAAGCGGACGGCCTGCGGAGTCGGCACGTCCTCCTGGGGAGCCTGCGACAGCGGCGCCCCGATGTCCCGTCGGCTGTGCACGAGGAAACCGTCGTACACGGACACCAGGGGCTGGATCGCGTCGATGTAGGTGGTGAGCCGGAAAGCGGACTGCGACTCTCCGGCGGCCTGTACGGAGCGGGGACGCAGTCCGTCGAGGATCGTGGCGGCGGAGTCCCGTACGGCCTGGCCGGCCTGGCTGAAGATGTCGTAGGAGTAGCTGTCGCCGGGGTGGGACAGCCCCGCGTAGCGGACCGGATCCGCGGCCCTGGTGGCGGTCACTCCGGTTGCCTGCGCCGAGACGCCGACCCAGGCGTAGCCCGCGCGGATCAGTTCGTCGTGGGTGTAGATCCACTCCGGGGCCGCGTCCAGCCCGGCGCTGACGTTCAGCCACTCCACGACGACGGTCCCGTTGAAGCGGGCAGGATCGGCCGGCCGGTTCACGACGATGCGAGTGGTGTACGGCGCGGTGCTCGCCGGCGTCACCTGCCAGCGGCCGTCGGGGTCGAGAGGTGCCTTCGGCACATAGGACGCGGCGTTCCCGGACAGGAAGTACTCGGACTGCGTGTATCCCACGCCGCTGAGGTCGAACGCCGTTCCCTGCAGCACGACGGCACCGTTTCCGCCCGTCACCGGCCCGGTGACCGTCGGGCTCGCGGCCGCCTGAGCCGCCGTCTCCGAGCCCGTGCCGGCGGACTGCGCGGCGACCGCCGAGGGAGCTGCGAGCAGGAGCGGGAGGATCAGCGCGGCTGCCGTCACGAGCCGGGGGCGGACTCTTCCCGACCATCGATTTTTCATGTACATGACATCTCCTGATTCAGAAAACGCGGCCGACGTCCTGGCGGACGATGGTCTGCATGCTGTGTTCGGCGAGGGCCGCGATGGTCATGGAGGGGTTGCAGGCGCCGGTGGAGCCCGGGATGCGGGCGCCGTCGAGGACGTACAGACCCTGGTGGCCGAGGACCCGGCCGCTGAGGTCGACGGCGTCTCCCATCGGCACTCCGCCCAGCGAGTGCCAGGTGGACGGTGCGCCCGCGTCGGTGTCGACCATGAAGCCGCCGCCGGCCGCCGCGATGTCCTGCATACGGGCCGCGATCAACTGCTGCAGCGTGGCGTCGGCCTCCGCGGGCCAGGTGAGCACGGCGTCGTCCTTGTCCGCGTCGTAGGCCCATGTGCCGGCGCCCTCGACGATGCCGAAGCCGACCACGGTCAGGGCCGTGACGCCCGGGGTCCGGACGGGGGATCCGGCGTGCACGACGGTGAGAGGGACGGAGCCGTCCAGGTCTCGGCCGCCGACGCAGGCCGGTCCGCCCTGCTGGGTTCCGGCGTCCCCGCTCGGGTTGATCCAGGCCCAGATCCGGTCGCCGTTGTTGCCCCACCGCGTGCCGATGGCGTCGGGCAGATCGGGGATGAGGCCCTTGGCGCCGGACTTGACCAGGAGCCGGGTCGTGCCGGGGGAACCGGCGTTGAGGAAGACCGCGTCCGCGGTGACGCGGATCCGTTCCTGGACGGTGCCGGCGGTGTCGATGCGGTCGACGGACAGCACCCAGAGCCTGTCCGGACCGAGGGCGATGTCGCGCACGACGTGCAGCGGCGCCACCTCCACCAGTCCGGTGGACTCCGCCTGGGCGAGGTAGGTGACGTCGATGGAGTGCTTGCCGCCGTTGTTGACGCCGAAGGCGATGTCGCTGGTGGTGTAGGTCGCCTCGTACCGGCCGGTCAGCTCGCCGCGGGCGTAGCTCCAGTCGATGGGCAGGGGCACCTTGAAGGGGGTGAGGCCCGCCTTGGAGGCGACGTCCTGGAACAGGCGGGACGACTTGTACGGGTCGGAGGCCAGGATGTCGTAGGGGATGGTGGAGATGCCCAGCATGCGGGCGACGGTGGGGTACGCCCACAGGTTCAGGTCGTCGTAGAGGTCCGCGGCCTGCGGTATGGAGGTGGCGAAGTCCGCCTTCGACGGTTGCAGGGTCATGCCGTGGTACATGATCGAGCCGCCGCCGACCGCGGCCCCGCACATCGCGGTCATACCGTTGCCCTCGACTGCTTCGAGCACGCCGGTGTAGGGCGTCCACGTCTTGTCGACGCCGCCGACGACGGCGTGATCGGTCAGCCAGGCGGAACGGTTGTCCATGTCGGCGAAACGGCAGAACGTGGTGGCGTTCGGGCCGGTCACCCAACGCCGGCCGCGTTCCAGGACGAGCGTGGACACCCCCGCTCGGGCCAGCCTCAGCGCGGTGACGCCGCCGCCGAAACCGGTGCCCACCACCACGGCGCGTTCGCGCCGCTCCACGACGGAGGCCGCGGTGGCGGAGCGGGTCGCGGCGCGGGCCCGGCCCGCGCCGGTCACGGTCCCGCCCACGGCGGTCACTCCGAGTGCGGCCGTGGTCAGCAGCCTGCGGCGGGTGAACGCGGGGGAGGGGAGGGGGGACGAGTGGTCGGACATGGCGCTCCCGTCGGACGATGGATGCGATTCAGTAATGTCGCGAACATGTCAATTCCTGGAGGGATGCCGCCTCGGAGGCGAGGCGGACGATGGCGGCGGCCTGCTCGTCGGGTGCGACGACGCGGCCGCTTCCCCTGCGTGGGGGCTGGTGCGGCAACACCGTACTGCGTCCTGTCCCGGTGCGCCATGCTGTCGCACCACGACATCAATTAGGATCTCCGCATCGACGTGAGGAGGGGCGGATGGCCGGGCGACCCGGTGTGGGTGCGGGGCGACCGCCGCTGACGGAACGGCGCAGGGAAGCGACCCGCATGGAGATCGCCGACGAAGCGGTACGGCTCTTCGTCGAGCGTGGCGTGGCGGGAACCACCGCGGAGGACATCGCCGCCGGCGCCGGGATCTCCACACGCACCCTGTGGCGCTACTTCCGCTCGAAGGAGGAGTGCGTGCGCCCCCTGCTCACAGTGGGCATCGACGTGCTGACCGAGCGCCTGCGCGACCACTGGAGAGGCGATCGCACGCTCGCCCAGGCGATCTCGGCCATCGACGATCCCGGCATTCCCGTCGCGCAGCACCTCGAGACACTGCGCGGCCTGGTCCGCCTCAGCCGTGACGAACCCGGATTGCGCGCCGTCTGGCTGGAGGCGCACTTCGACGCCGAAGGCATCCTCGCCGGCCTGATCGCCGAGGCCACCGACCGCTCCGAGGAGGACCTGGCCGTACGGCTGGAAGCGGGCATGATGAACAGCGCGCTGCGCATCGCGGTCGAGCACTGGGCCCTCCAGCCCCACGAGCCGACCGGCCCGCCTCTCGGTGCGACCCTCGGTCAGGCCCTGCAGGCGATCACCCGGTTCCTCGACGCCGATGCTTCCCCGTCTTCCGGCTGGAGGCCGCTGATCCACCTCCCGGCCATGGATTCCCCGCCCAGCGGTGAGCCCCACCCGAGGTGCGCGAGACCGGATCCGCCCGCCTGAGGGCTGTCCCGTGATCCCCGGCGGGCGCGCCTGCACGAGCGGCCGACCCGCCGCAGGAGGGCACTCCCCGGTGCGAAATACTCTCCCGATGAGTTCACGCACTTCCCCGGTCAGCCAGCCGATCACCATACGGAGGGCCGTCGCGCGGGATGCCAGACGGCTCACGCGGCTCGTGCGTGGCTCAGGCGCCTACGAGGGCAAGTACGCAGCCGCAGTCGCGGGCTACCGGGTCGGTCCCGATTACATCGAGGCCCACCGCGCCTTTGTGGCCGTCGGCGGCGACGAGCATGGAGGCCGGGTCCTCGGCTTCTACTCGCTCGTCCTCGCGCCACCGGAGCTCGACCTGCTGTTCGTCGCCGACGAAGTGCAAGGACGGGGTATTGGACGGCAGCTCGTGGCACACATGCAGTCCGAGGCCCGCGCCGCCGGGCTCGACCGTCTCAAGGTCGTGTCGCATCTTCCCGCCGAGGACTTCTACCACCGCGTCGGTGCGGTGCGGACCGGGACCGCGCTCGCGAACCCGCCCGCCGTGCCGTGGGACCGTCCCGAATTCGAGTTCCGCATTCCTTCGGAATGACACGGGGTGCCGGCTTCGGGGTGCCGGCTTCGGGGTGCCGGCGCACCGCCGCATCTCCGGGCGGAACCGCCGGCCCGCCCGGCGCTACGGCGTGGGGGGCCGCTGCGGGGAGCGGAGCACGAGCAGGGTGATCTCGCTCGGGGCGAAGACGCGGAAGGGCGGGCCCCAGAAGCCGGTGCCACGGCTGGTGTAGAGGAGGGTGCGGATGCCGTGGCGGCTGAGGCCGGCGAGGGCGGGCTGGTCGATGCGGACCAGGTGGTGGAAGGGCCAGATCTGGCCGCCGTGGGTGTGGCCGGAGAGCTGGAGGTCGACGCCGGCGGCTGCTGCCCGGTCGACGAACTTGGGCTGGTGCGCCAGGAGCAGGACGGGCAGGTCGGGGTCGGCGCCGTGCAGGGCTCCGGCGAGGTGGGCGCCGTGGCCGGCGAGGCCGGAGGACTCGGCCGTGACGTCGTCCACGCCGGCGACCACGAGGGTGTCGCCTCCGCGTTCGAGCAGCAGATGGCGGTTGCGCAGCGGCTCCCAGCCCAGCTCGTCCATCAGGTCGACCCAGCCCTGGGCCTCGCTGTAGTACTCGTGGTTGCCGGTGACGTAGACCCGGGCCCTGGTGGCCTGCACGGTGCCGAGCGGGACGGCCTGGGCGCGGCGGCGTTCGGCCGTGCCGTCCGCGATGTCTCCGGTGTGGCAGACCAGATCGGCCTTCAGCGTGTCGACCGTCTCGCAGACCCGCGCCGACCAGCGGGCGCGGTCGAGCGGGCCGTAGTGGGTGTCGGTGATGAGGACGACGCGCGTGCCGTCCAACCCGGCACCCAGTCGCGGAAGTTGCACGTCCAGGCGGCGTACCCGTGGTACCCGGCGGGCCTCGGCGTACCCCCAGGTGAGCAGCACGGTGGCTGCGCCGAGGACCGCCCAGGTCACGATCCGGGCCCGGTCCTGGCCGTCGCCGACGCCGGTCACGGTCAGGGCGATCCGCAAGAGGACGCCGAGCAGAACGGACCAGGTGAACAGGACCCAGCTGGTGCCCAGCAGGGTGTCACCGACGATCGCCGCCCGGTCCTGCTGGCGTCGGCCGTGGCCGCGCACCATCGCGAGCGGCATACCGATCAGGCCGAGGGCGAACAGGGCGGTGCCGGCGAGCGTGACCGGGAGCGGCCAGTGCTGGCCGGTGTACAGCAGCAGCCAGCAGGGCACCGTCCACAGCAGGACGGGGGCGATCAGGGGGAGGTGGCGCATCAGGCGGTGCAGTCGGCTCTGCCGAGTCGCGTGCGCCGCACTGTCGGCGGATCGGGTTTCGCTGGTGTCGGTCACGCTTCCCCTCCTCGAGCAACCAGACTGCCGTCGCGCGCACTGTATCCGGCCGTCCCGGGCAGGTCGGACGGACGGGGTGCCCACGGTGGGCAGCCCCATATGGCGAGGAGGCCGCCGAGTTCGCCCCTCCCCTTCGGCGACTCGGAACCAACCCCCTGTCAAGGACCCTCCGACTAGCACCCTCCTGGCGCCTGCGCACACCAGGCCGATTGACGGGCCTGCGGCGTCGGGCGCTTGTCCCGGGCGATGAGCGCGACGCAACGGCCGTCCCCGATCACCGCGTAGTTTCGCAGTTCCGTGTACCCGTCCACGCGTGCCTGTCGGCCAGCCGGGACGTCCGACAGGTCCGGCAGGTCCGTCTGCCGACTCCTGGGCATGTCCGGTGCCGGCGATGGAGAACCCGAACTGGACGGTGTAGGCGTCACCTGAAGGCACCCTTTTCGGTCGTCCGCGGCCTCCTGGTGGAGAAGGACGCCGGCCAGGGGTGCGTCAGTGTCGGTGGAACGGCAGGTCGGCAGCTCCGGCCTCTGAGTGGACTGGCTGTGCCGTTCAAGCCACGTGGGAGCCGCGATGCAGGTGGATCAGTTCGGCGCTCTGCACCGCCCCTTCATCGCTTTCCTGGAGAGGCGTGAGCCGGATGCCGACGTGGTAGTCCTGGACCAGCGTCCAGCCCAGGAAGCCGGCCCCGAGCGTGCAGGCGAGTCCGGCCGCGGACAATGCCAGTCCGGGAGTGACGCCAGTCGACGGGCCATCCCAATGGGTGGCGTAGACAGCAAGGCTCGCGCCGAAGAGACCCAGCGCCGCGACATTGAGACTGCCGTGCGCGATGCCGACGGTCTTGGCCGCCGACCGGCGGGGGATGCCGAACGCCAGATCAGCGATGCCGGGCAGGGCTGCCAGCAGTGCCGTGCCGACCCCGGCGATGTTGAGGGCGATGGCCAGGTTGAGCCAGAACTGCTGTCCATTGGCCGCGTAGACGGCGAATCCCACCAGCGTGCCGGTGTAGCAGGCGACGGGGAAACCGATGAGCATCGGGTGAATGGGATGGCCGGCGATGGTGATCTTGCTGTACATGGAACCTCCAGACCGGTTGGTCCGGGCTTGGTCTTTCCAGCCTCTCCCTCGACGTACAGGAGTGCCAACGGGGGCCGATCAGCGGTTCGGAGACCAGGGACGCATGGGGTAGCCCAGCGGCTTGGTCTGTCGGCCTGGCCCGGTGTGCGGATGCGGGCCACTGGCCTTCCAGAGACGATGGAGCGACAGGCAGGCTCTGGCGCGGGCCGCGGAGGAGCAGCAGGAAGCCCGTCCGCTTGGCGCGCGGGAGGAGCGGCAGCGTCATGAATCCGTTGAACACACTGAGTGACGCCGGAGTGTCGATCTGGCTGGACGATCTCAGCCGTGAGCGGCTGGTGTCCGGGAGTCTGGCAGACCTGGTCGCCCGGGACCGGGTGGTGGGGGTTACCACCAATCCGACGATCTTCGCCAAGGCCATCACGAGCGGCGACGCGTACGACGAACAGATCCGTGACCTGGCCGCCCGCGGAGTCGGGGTCGGTGAGGCGCTGCGGGCGCTGACCACCACCGATGTCCGGTGGGCGTGTGACGTGCTGCGCCCGGTCTACGACGCGACGGACGGTGTCGACGGACGGGTCTCCATCGAGGTCGATCCCCGGATCGCGCACGACACGGCGGCGACGATCGCCGAGGTGCGGGCGCTGTGGTGGCTGGTCGACCGGCCCAACCTGTTCGTGAAAATCCCGGCCGCCCGGCAGGGCCTGCCGGCGATCGCCGCGTGTCTGGCCGAGGGAATCAGCATCAATGTCACGTTGATCTTCTCCCTGGCCCGCTACGACGAGGTGATGGACGCCTTCCTTGACGGGATGGAACGCGCCCGCGATGCGGGCCGGGAGCTCTCCGGCATCGGCTCGGTGGCTTCGTTCTTCGTCTCCCGCGTCGACGCCGGGGCAGACGCACGCCTGGACAAGACGGGCACCGCGCAGGCGGTCGAGTTGCGCGGCCGTGTGGCGATCGCCAACGCGCGGCTGGCCTACCAGCATTACGAGCGGGTTCTCTCCTCACTCCGCTGGCAAGCCCTTCGGGGGGCGGGAGCACATCCGCAGCGTCCGCTGTGGGCTTCGACCTCCGTCAAGGATCCCGCCTACCCCGACACCCGCTACGTGACCGAACTGGTCGCACCCGGCGTGGTCAACACCATGCCTGAGGCCACCTTGCGCGCGGTTGCCCACCACGGCCGAGTACCGGCCGACTCGGTCCGCGCCCACTACGACGACGCTCAGCAGGTTCTCGCTGGGCTGCGGGCAGTCGGCGTGGACTATGGCGACCTCGTGCAGGCCCTTGAGGACGAGGGCGTGTCGAAGTTCGACGCCAGCTGGGAGCAGCTCTCCGAGCAGCTCGCCGAAACGTTGCGGAGCCGTCCCGCAGCCCAGGAAGGGAACTGACGATGTCCGCGAACGACGCGTGTGTGATCGTCGGGGCCGGCCTGGCCGGTGCCATTCCGGAATCAGCGAGGCCGCCTCGGCGCCGGGAACGGTAACGGCATCGCCCGCCTCCTGGTCCGTCGCGAGTAGTAGGACAGGCGCGGGGATGCGCGCGGAGCAGTCGCCGAACAGGTCGTCCTGGACGTACTGGACGACATTCACCCTCGGCGATCCGTGCGGCTCGCGGACCCATGGATCGGCTCGCGCCGGAGCGGTCGCCGAGCAGAACCCCTCTGCCCGAGCAGGCGGCCTCAGCCCGGCAGGTGTTCGACCCCGGTCCGCAGTTCCTGCCCCCAGGGGGCGATCAGGGTGTGGGGGGCGGCCTGGGTGAGTACGCCGCGGAGCCAGTTGCCGCAGTCGGCGGCGAGCGGGGTGTCGCCGGTGCGGAGGGCATCTTTGCCCAGGGCGAGCAGGAGGCCGCCCCAGTATTCGGCGTGGTCGCCGAGGGCGTGGCGCAGTTCGCCGCGGCCGGAGGCTACCGAGTAGCACATGTGGATCTCGCGGCCGGTCAGGCGCCAGCCGTCCCCGGCCGTGCCTGTGGCCTGGTCCAGGGCGCGGGAGACGGCACGGGCGGCGTCGGGCAGGAAGACGAGATGGCTACCGCGCAGGGTGGGCGACCAGCGGTCCTCCTTGCGGCCGCCGTCCACGGTCAGCGCTTCGGCGAGATCGGTCGCCCATCGCTGCTTCTCGGCACCGGTGGCGCGCAGGGCCTCGACCAGGGTGTGCGGGCCTGGCGACTCCAGGTACTCCGCCACGGCCCAGGTGGCTTCGCGCAGGGTGTCCTGCGGGGCCAGCAGGGAGAGGATCCCGGGGTCCAGCAGGCCGCTGGTGGGCTGCCCGGTGCGCTGGAGTACTGCGGCACGGCGGCCGAGGAGCTGGGAGGCGGGGGCCGTCAGTCCGTTACCGGCGAGGAACTCGGCGAAGAGGCGTCCCACGTCGAAGGCCGAGTCCGCCAGTCTGCCGCGGCCCTGGCGGTGGTGGAGCAGCATGGCCCGGCCCGCGCAGTCCACCAGAGTGGCGAGCCCCGTGGCGGCATCGGCGCCGCGGCCCATGGCGCGGGAGTTGTCGTTGTACAGACGGACCGCCTGGTCGTAGGCGGCGACGGCGAGTTCGGCGTCGCCGCTCTTTTCCTGGGTCCGGCCGAGGACGGCGGTGCTCCTGGCGAGGGCGTACCAGTTGTCGTGCGCGGCGTCCACTGCGTCATTGGCCTGGTCAACGGCGCTGAGCAGGGCTCCGTTCCGTAGAGTGGCAAGCGGTTCGGTGCCGGGCTGCCCGTCGAGCGGGTCGTAGGTGGAGAGGGACGGCGGAGCAGAGGATCCGGGCAATGGCGTCCCCGGTAAGCGCGGTGGGGTGGGGCCCGGTGTGCGGTCGTGCCGGGTTCCGCGTCGCCAGAACGCCATGCCTTGTTCCCCTTTCGCGACCTCTCGCGATGCAACAAGCCTGCGCTGAACGAATGTTCGCAGGGCGGTGTGGTCTCGACAAGGCTCGGTCGGCCCGCGTCGGGCGACCGGGCCGCGCGCGTGACGGTCGGCCTTCCGAGCGCCAAGGCGGCAGGACCGGCAATCTGGGGCGGCTGCTCGCCACGCGGGGTGTGGCTGAAGTCCGTGGCGGAGCTGAAGACCGATTCGGCTACGGCCCGAAACGGGCTGAGCGCCGCGGTCTCTCACGGCGCTCCGCCCCAGGGCTCTCGAGCCGTACGCACGCGCTGTCCCTTTGCTGTTGTCCGGGCAGCGCGGCAGCGGGGCCCGCATCCTCCTTCAGCCACACCTCACGGAAGTTATGCGGCAGGCCCGTCAGACTCCCCCTCCACGTCGGGAGGTCAGGCCGGGAGGGCCAGGTTGCGGTGGCGGGATGTGACGATGCCGACCACCGCGAGGGCGGTGAAGGCCACGAGGAGGGTGAGGACGGGGGCCATGGTGATCGCGGCGGCCGGTGCCTTGGGGGTATGGGTGAACGGCGAGAGGTCCTGGGCCCACTGGGGCCATTTCAGGCTCGGGCCGAACAGCGGGCCCAGCAGGACGGACGCCATGAGCACGGTCCAGGAGACCGGGCCGGCCCACCGCGGCAGCAGCCCGACCACCGCGACCACGACACCGCCGAGCACCAGGATCCCCGGCAGCTGGGCGAGCGCGGCCGTCGCCAGGTCGCCCAGCTGGGCGGCGACACCTCCGCCCAGCGTCCGGCCGGCCGTTACTCCCATGCCGACCGCGAAGAGCAGGAGGAGCCCGGCGGCGCCGAGTACGGCGTTCACGATGTGGCCCGTCGCCCACCGTGCCCTGCTCACCGCGGTCGCCAGGACGGGCTCCAGACGGCCCTCGGTCTCCTCGGCATGCATGCGCAGCAGGATCTGCACCGTGTAGATCGCGGCGGCCATGCCGGCCATCCCGATGATCGAGGTGCGGTAGGCGTCGACGATCCGGTCCGTGCCGCCCACGCGCGTGTACCAGTCGCGGGCCGAACCGTCCATGTCCGCGACCTCGCCGCCGATGGCGCCGAGGACCAGGCCGAAACCGAGCATGCCGACCGCCCAGGCGAGCAGGGCGCCGCGCTGCAGCCGCCGGACCAGCCCGAAGGGGCTGAGCAGCCCGGGCGCGGCCTCGGCGTGGCCGCGCCGCTCGGGGAGCATGCCCCTGCCGACATCCCGTCGGCGCACGAGCGCGCCGGCCACGCCGAGCAGGACGGCGAAAAGGACGGCGAACAGCGCGAGCGGCCACCAGCGGTCGCCGCCGAACGGCCGCATCTGCTGGCCCCAGCCGATCGGGGACACCCAGGACGGCCAGGCACTGACCACCCGCAGCCCGCTCGCGTCGGCCCGGCCGAGCATGTTCCCGACGCCGCTGAGCAGGAAGGCGAGCCCGAGGACCGCCGAGGCGATACCACTCGCCCCGCGCGTGGTGGACGACAGCTGTACAGCGATCGCGGCGACACCGGCGAACACGATGCCCACTGCGCCGACCGACACGCCGGCTGTGACCGAACCCGCCGTCGGCTGACCGTTCACAATCATCGCCAGGCCCAGCAGCGCCGACAGCGCGATGTTCGCGCCGACCGTGACGACGACTCCCGCGGCGAGCCCCGCGTATCGCCCCACGACGGTCGCGCCGACCAGATCGGCGCGCCCGGTCTCCTCGTTCTGGCGGGTGTGCCGCACCACGGCGAACGTGCTCATCAGCGCCGCGAGCACCGCCAGCGTGAGATAGCCGCGGACCAGCGTGTAACCGCCGACACTGGCGCCGGAGGCCAGGCCGAGCATGCGCATCGCCGCGTTGCCCGCCATGAGCTCGGTCTGTTCGATCACGTCCTGGCGCGTGGGGAGACCGCTGACACTCATGGCGGTGATGCCGGCCATGAAGGCGCTCAGCCCGAGAACCCAGGCGGAGAGGGTGAACCGGTCGCGCCGCAGCGCGAGCCGGGTGAGCGCGACCGTGCCGGTCAGCCCGGCCGTCCGCCCGGTCATCGTGAACTCCCCAGACCCGCTTCGGCGTCCGAGGCGTCCGGGACGCGTATGTCGTCCCCGTAGTGGTGCAGGAACAGCTCCTCGAGCGTGGGTGGCGAGCTGGTCAGGGTACGGACGTCGAACGTCACCAAGCGTCTGAGCACCTCACCCACTTCACCGGGGTCCACACTGAACCGCGCACGGGTGTGGTCCCTGCTCAGGTCGTGCACGCCGGGCACCTCGCCCAGCGCGTCGATCGGCTCGGCGGTCTCGACGGTCACCGTCGTACGGGTCAGATGGCGCAGTTCGTCGAAGGTGCCCGACTCGGCGGTCCGGCCCGCGCGGATGATGGTGACGCGGTCGCACAGCGCCTCCACCTCGGACAGGATGTGGCTGGACAGCAGCACACTCCGGCCGGCCCCGCGCAGCTCTCGGACCACCTCCTGGAAGACCGCCTCCATCAGCGGGTCGAGACCGGAGGTCGGCTCGTCCAGGAGATACAGCTCGACGTCGGAGGCGAGGGCCGCCACGAGGGCCACCTTCTGCCGGTTGCCCTTGGAGTAGGCGCGACACCGCTTGCCCGGGTCGAGCTGGAAACGCTCCAGCAGGTCGGCCCGGCGCTTGCGGTCGAGGCCCCCGCGCAACGTGCCCAGCAGGTCGATCACCTCGCCCCCGGTGAGGTTCGGCCACAGATTCACCTCCCCCGGCACGAACGCCAGCCGGCGGTGGAGCGAGACCGCGTCCCGCCACGGATCCCCGCCCAGCACGGAAACCGCCCCGGCGTCCCTGCGCAGCAGTCCCAGCAGGACCCGGAGCGTGGTGGTCTTGCCGGCGCCGTTCGGCCCCAGGAAACCGTGCACCTCCCCGGTCCCGACCGTCAGGTCGAGACCGTCGAGGGCCCGGGTCGCACCGAACTTCTTGACCAGTCCGGTTACCGAGATCGTCGCTTTCACGTCCGCTCACCCCATCGCGAGCATCCACGCAGAAGGCGGCCTCGGGGTAGGGCCGAACAGTCCCGGGTCCCGGGCCCATCGTCCTGTGTGGCGGGCAGGCGGCACGTGGGGACCACCGGTCCCGAGCGACGGGGACTCACGGCCCTTGTCCGCCGGGTCTCCCAAGG
Source organism: Streptomyces sp. NPDC002588 (assembly GCF_040295925.1). Taxonomy (NCBI): domain Bacteria; kingdom Bacillati; phylum Actinomycetota; class Actinomycetes; order Kitasatosporales; family Streptomycetaceae; genus Streptomyces; species Streptomyces sp. NPDC002588. The sequence goes on along the minus strand of NZ_JBEOWF010000007.1, from coordinate 90,197 downwards.
CGTCGCCTGGGGGTGGTGCCGCGCACGGCGGCACCACGCCAGAGAGCCAGGGCCGATGATCAGCACACGCGCAGGAACAGGCCGCGGCGGCCCGGGCGAGAACCCGCTCCGGCCGAAGGACCGCCTCTACGACCGGCTGGTGGCGGACGTCGCCGCCGCCCACCTGCGGTCCGGTCACCCCGAAGGTGTGGTGACCGACGCCGACCTGGCCGGGCTGCCGGACGCCGTGCAGCGCTACATGCGGTTCATGGGCGTCGTCGGCAGGCCACGCGACTGGTCGTTCCGAGCCCGCTTCGTCGGCCGTTTCCGCATGCGGCCCGACGCCGGCTGGGCGACGGCGGAGGCATGGCAGTACAACTCCGCCGTCGAGATCGCCCGCGTCTTCTTCCTGCGGATCCGCCTCGCACACCTGGTACCGGTCGTCGGCCGGGACACGTACGTCCACGGACACGGGCGGATGCTCGTCAAGCTGATGAACCTCGTCCCTGTGGCCGACGGTAAGGGCGAGGAGTTCGACCGCAGCGAGCTGATCACCTATCTCAACGACGCCGTCCTGCTCGCCCCGTCGATGCTCCTCGGCCCTGCCGCATCGTGGGCAGCGGTCGACGGCCGCGCGTTCGACGTCACACTCACCGACGCGGCGCGCTCCGTGACAGCACGGGTGTTCGTCGACGAGCGCGGCGCTCCCGTCGACTTCCACGCCGACCGCTACGCCACGCTGCCGAGCGGCCTGACGCTGGCTCGCTGGAGGACCCCGGTCACGACCTGGGACACCGCCCTTTCGCAGCGGCCACTGCCCGGCCCGGCCAAGGCCGTCTACGACCTGCCCGACGGGCCGTTTCCCTACATCGAGGGCCGGTTCATGCCCGGCACGGTGGCCTACAACGTCGCACCGGGCTGAGGCGGCGGCCGCCAGTTGCGCATCAAGAATCCCCATCAACGCATGATGGGAAGCGGGAAGATCCCCAACCCCGTGGGAACGGCCCGGCGCCGGCAAAGGCTCCGCCAAGGCACGTCGGCAGAGGCTCACTGCCCGGCGGGCAGCTTCGCGGTGATGGACCGGGCCACCTGGACCACCTTGTCGCTCGGCACACCGTCCGCCGTGGTCGCGAAGGTCAGCACCCAGGTTCCGGCTCCCGAGTCCCACACGACGAAGGTGATGTGCTGCCCCGCCTGTATCTGGTAGCTGGTCTCCCGAAAGGCCTGCCGGCCCAGGTCGCTCACCGTTTCCACCCGCACGTCGCGCATCCCGGCCGAGGCCGGGTCCCCGCTCAGGGCGTGGGCGGCGGACAGTTCGGCGGCGTAGGTGCGGGAGGCCGGGGTGAGGGCGAGCGTCGACCTCTCGTCGGCGGCGACGTAACTGCAGCCGTCCGGGGCTTCGCCCTTCGCGGGGCTGAGCCGGGTCTGGAGCCGAGGGTCGGCAATGAGCTGCTCGGCGGCGCTCGTGGTCAGGGCGGTGCTGCACAGTCGGGACGGTGGCAGCGTCTTCATCGAACCGGAGGGGGTGGGGGCGGCGACAGGAGCGGTGGTGCCGGCGGCGGCCGAGGGCGTGGAGTCGGTGGTGCCGGTGCAGGCGGTCAGCACGGCGGCCGCGAGCACCGCGATCGAACCGGCGGTGGCGCGGAGGAAACGACGCTCCATCATGGAATCAGGTCCTGTTTATCGTGTTTGTTGTGTTTGTCTGGTTTGCAGGGGTCAATGCGGGAAGGGTGCGAGAGCCGAAAGGCGCCCTGCCGGACGGCGGGGCGCCTTCGCGGACCGGTCACGACCGGGCAGGGTCACGAATGGACGTTGTACGTCCCGTAGTCCCTGACGCTCAGATTGGTCGTCCAGCTGCCGAAACGGTCGTTGGGGGACCAGTTGTACCGCCAGGCCTTGCCGTTCGGCCTGCTCGGGCTAGGCAGGCAGGACTTCCCGGTGGAGTGGTAGATGCCCTGGTAGGTGCCCTTCGTCCAGCGACGCTCCACGATCTGGATCGGCTGGGCGAACTGCCCCGGCTTCAGGTTGGTCGTGAAGGTGTACGAGGTGGTGGTGGAGCCGCCGCGGTCGTACGAGGGGGTGAGCTCGTCGAACAGCTTGCCGACGTAAGGGATCGGGACCTTGATGCTGAGGCCGAGCGAGACCTTCCAGCTCGTCGTCTTCGACTGCTGCCAGGCGTAGGAGCAGCTGGGGACGTTCGTGGGGCACTTGAACGTGGGGCCCCGCCAGACCCAGTCCTGCCAGGTGTTGGACGCCCACTGCGTGGTCACCGACCGCGTCCTGTCCGGAGTCGAGGAGTTGCCGGCGATGTCGGTCTGGGAACCGTCGGAGTTCTGCAGGCACACGTTGGTGGCCGCCGAGGCGACGCCGGGGGACGCGATCACCACCAGCGGGACCAGCCCCAGCCCCAGCAGCCCCACCCACTTGCTCCGTATCAGGCTCTTCTTCACCCTTGTCTCCATTCTGTTGCCCTGAGCGGGCGCCGGCAGCGTGCGCCCGGCGCCTGGGCACCATGATTTGCCGGGGAGAAGTTGATCGGGCACTCGTCCCGTGGGGGCAATCAATTGCCTGACGGACATCTGCGGCATCGTTGACCCGCCCGTCACCTCGCCGTCGCACAGCTGCCGTTCTCGGCCGTCTGTCGGTCCGGCGACGCGAGGCCGTCAATCGCCGCAGACCCTCCGGTACCCCGCGTCCGGCACGTACGTCCGCCACTCCTCCCGTGTCAGGCCCGCCGCCCCCACCCGCGCGCACACCTTCGCCACCGCCCGTTCCGGATCCACCACGTACCGCTGGAGCGGCACATGCGCGCCCCCGGCGTAGAGAGTCCTGCCGTCCGTGGCGAAGGCGAGGCTGTCGATCTGTTCCCCCGGTGTGGTCAGCGGTCCGCCCAGTGGCTGCTGGGTCGCCACGTCCCACAGCTGGATGCTGCCCGCGTCGCCGCCCACGGCCAGGGTGTGGCCGTCGGGGCTGACCGCCAGTGCCGTGACCGCCTCCGGGATGCCCTCCCTCGGGGCCGGGAAGACGTTGCGCAGGACGCCCGCCCGGTGCTCGACGTCTCCGTCCCACAGCGCGACCCGGCCCGTCTGGTCGCCCACCGCCAGCAGTGAGCCGTCCGCGCTGAAGGCGAGCGCCCCGATCTGGTCGCCCTGGACGAGGTTGCGGCCCCGTACGGATCCGTCCGGCATCCGGGCCACCCGGTTGTCGCCGACCAGGAGCCCGCCGTCCGGCCGTACCACCAGGTGGCTGCTGGTCAGGCCCTCCACGGAGGACACCTGCCGACGGCGCCGGGTGTCCCACACCTCGTCCTTCAGGTCGTCGCCGAGGGAGGAGCGGACGGCGTACAGCGTGCGGCCGTCGCCGTTCAGGGCCAGGCCGATCACCGCCTCCGCCGAGCCTCCCGTCGCGAGGTCCACCGCACCCCGCACGCGTCCCGCGGGCAGGTCCCAGAGCACGGTGCGCTGCGGTGCCGCCTCGTATCCCGGGGCCGAGACACCGTAGGCGAGGGTGCTGCCGTCGGAGCTGAAGGCCATCAGGGACATCGTGTGCGCCGGGGTGATGGGCCGTTCCGGGTCGCGGGAGACGGGAAACGGCGGTGCCGGCAGGGTGCGGATCAGCCGCCCGTCCGCCGTGTCGCGCAGCTGGAAGCGGTAGGCGTCGCCCACGCGCTCGGTCGTGGCCAGGGTGCCGCCGTCGGGGCTGAGCAGGACGTCGTCCAGGGCGCGGTCGTTCCAGGCGGTCGTGACCGCCCGGGTCACGTCGAGGGAGTGGACGGTGCCGCCCTCGACGTAGCGCAGGACCGGGCGGCCGGGGTCCCAGTACAGGCCCCGGTACAGGTGCTGGTTGTTGAGGGCGTGGCGGAAGACCGGGGCGTCGGTCGCGGACAGCCGCCACACCTGGATCTCCGCGCCGTCGGCCGTCGCCAGGAAGTTGCCGTCCTTGCTGAAGGCCGCGTACTCGACGCCCCGCTGGGACAGGATCGCCAGCTGGTGACCCGACCGCAGGTCCCAGACACGGACCCCGCTTCCCGTGACGAACGCCAGCCGTCCGGAGCCGAGGAACGGCAGAGCCTGGCCGTCGCCGCAGACGTCGGTGGCGTCCTGCCAGTCGCCGGGCAGCACGCGCCCCTTGCGTACGTCCCACACCTGCGGGGCCGCCGAGGCCGAGGGGCAGACGACCGTCAGGGCACCGCCGGCGGGGCCCCGGGCCGCGTCCGTCGTCCCCCGGTTGGAGTGCTTGTCGAAGAGGAGGCGGCCGTCGGCGACGGTCCGCAGCTGCACACGGTCCTCGTCGCCCGCGCCGATCACCACATAGCCGGCGTCGGTGAGGTCGACCGTGGCGTTGGGTGGCTCCGGGTGCTTCACATCGCCGGTCCAGCGGCCGGTCGCCGTGTCCCACAGGCGGATGCCGTCGCTCGACGAGAGCGCGAGGACCCGGCCGTCCGGGCTCGCCGCGTCCACCAGGTCCGCGGCCGGGAGGCGGCCCGAGGCGATACGGCGGTGGGTGGCCACGTTCCAGGTGCGCCAGGTGCGGCCCTCGACGCTGAGCAGGGTGCGGCCGGAGTCGGCGAGGAAGCGGGCGGGGGTCTCGCCGGGGGCCGGGTCGGTGAAGGTGTCCAGTTCCGGCTGGGCGAGCGAGCCGAGCAGGGCCCGGCGGGTCTCCGGGAGTTCGTCGACCCGCCAGGCGGCGACGCCGAGCAGCTGGGCCAGGCGCGGGTCGGTGGTGCGCAGGGCGTCGGCGACGTCCGCGATCCGGCGGGCCGCATCCGCGGTGCGGCGGTCCCGGTTGTCGGTGTGGAATTGCCAGGCGGAGAGCCCGGCGACCAGGGCCACCACCAGGACCGCCGAGAGTCCGGCCAGCAGGGTGCGGGAGCGGCGGGCGGAGCGGGCGGCGGTCCGGCGTTCCGTCTCACGGGCCTCGACGGCGGCGACGAGGAAGGCGCGCTCCGCCGCGGTCATTTCCGGGTCGGTCGCGAAGCCGGGGAAGCACTCCTCCGCGCGTTCCAGGCGGCTGCCCCGGTACAGGTCGCCGGGGTCGAGGTCGTGCTCCCGCCAGGCGCGGGCCGCCTCGGTGAGGTGCCGGTGCCGGCTCAGCCGCTCGCGGTCCTCCTCGATCCAGCGGTGCAGCCGGGGCCAGCAGGTGATCAGTGCCTCGTGGGCGAACTGGACGCCGTCCTCGTCGGCGGTCAGCAGCCGGGCGCGGGCCAGCCGGTCCACCACCTCCGGCACGTCCGGGTCGGCCCATTCGTCGAGTTCGGCGCGGGTGAGCGGACGGCGGGTGTCGGGGGTGCCCCGGCCCGGCTCGACCATCCGCAGCAGCAGCCGGCGGGTCACGGCCTTCATCCCGCGGTCCAGCTGGCCGTAGACGTCCTCGGCCGTGGCCGCGATCGCGCCGTGCACCCCGCCGGCCGCCTCGTACGCGCCCAGGGTGAGCAGCCGGCCCTTGCGTCTTCGCCAGGTCTCCAGCAGGGCGTGCGAGAGCATCGGCAGGCTGCCGGGCTGGTCCAGGACCTCGTCGACGACCCGTGCGGTCAGCTCCCGCTCCACCAGGTGCCCGGCCACCTGCGCCGGTCTGATCACGGCCTCGCGCAGTTCGTCCGCGGTCATCGGGCCCAGCAGCAGCCCCGCCCCGGTCAGGGCGTCCGCGAGGCCGCGGTGTTCGGAGCAGCGGGCGTAGAAGTCGGCCCGTACGGTGACCAGGACCCTCAGCCGGCTCTCCGGTGCCCGGGCGGCGAGCAGCAGGTCGATGAAGCGGGCCCGCTCGGCGGCGTCCCGGCAGAGGGTGAAGGCCTCCTCGAACTGGTCGACCACCACCCAGCTCTCCGGCTCGTCCGCGGCGGGCGTGAGCAGATGGCCGTACCGCTCGGCGGGCCGCTCGCCGGGGGTCAGCACCCGCAGGACCGCCGGGCCGTCGCGGCGGGCGATCTCCTTCCGCAACCGGGGTATGAGCCCGGCCCGCAGCAGCGAGGACTTGCCGCTGCCGGAGGCTCCGAACAACACCGCGAAACGGTGATCGCACACCAGCCGGTTGAGCTCCTCGGCCATCCGGTCCCGGCCGAAGAAGAGATGATGGTCGTCGGGTTCGAAGCGGGCCAGTCCCCGGTACGGCGGCGGCACGTCGGCCGCTTCCTCGCGCACCGCGCCGGACAGTTCGGCCTCGGCCTCCTTCCAGCGGGCCTCCCACTCGCCGGGGTCGGCGCCGCAGGCCCGGGCATAGCCCAGGACGGCGTCGAGCGAGGGCAGCCGCTCCCCGGCCGCCGCCTGGGACAGCGTGGTCGCGGAGAAGCCGGCCGCCGTCGCCATCGCACGGTACGAGGGGCCGCCGGCGGCCTTGCGGAGCTCGCGGAGGCCATGGGCGAGGCGTTGTACGGGACCCGCCTCGGGGTCCACGGGTCTTTCGGGTCGGCCCATGGGGTGCCCCCTCGTAACCGTTGGCGGCTTTCGTGCGGCTTTCGTACGTGGCTTAAGAGAAGACAACCTAACGTCCGGACAAATAGCGGATCCAGCGATTCGCGGAATTGATTGCTCTGATGAAGAGGAGGCGCCGGTCAACTCTCCGGTTGCCAAGGCGGAAGGAGTGGCCCTGGCCGTCGTAACTGAGAGCATGCGGCTACGGCCGAGCCTTCCACCAAGCGTTCACCGTGTGGTGTTCAAGCTGCTGTTGGGCGGGATTCCGGGCACGCGCCCGGAGGGCCCACTGCCGACACGGCCACGAGTACACGCCGGAGAAGGTATACCTGGGCTCTCGTCAGCAGGTCCGGCAGTGCCGGAGCGGGGCAAGGTCCGACAGGTCCACCCCGGCGATGTGACATCTCGTGACAGATGAGAGGGTCGGGCGGGTGAGTGAGACACCGATGAACACCCTGCAATACCGCTTTGACGGGCCAGAAGACGCCCCGGTCCTGATCCTCGGTCCCTCACTGGGTACCACATGGCACATGTGGGACCGTCAGGTTCCAGAGCTGGCCCAGCAGTGGCGGATCTTCCGCTACGACCTCCCCGGGCACGGCGGTGCCCCGGCCTACCCGGGGGGCTCCGTCGTCGACCTCGCCGAGCGGCTGCTCGCCACGCTCGACGGCCTCGGTGTGCAGCGCTTCGGCTACGCGGGCTGCGCGCTCGGCGGCGCGATCGGCGTGGAGCTGGCCCTGCGCCACCCCGAGCGGGTCGCCTCGCTCGCGCTGATCGCCGCCTCGCCCCGGTTCGGCACGGCCGACGAGTTCCGCCAGCGCGGGGTGATCGTCCGCACGAACGGCCTGGACCCGATCGCCCGCAGCTCGCCCGACCGCTGGTTCACCAGTGGGTTCGCCGCCGCGCAGCCCGCCATCACCGAGTGGGCGGTGCAGATGGTGCGCACCACCGACCCCGGCTGCTACATCTCCGCCTGCGAGGCGCTCGCCGCGTTCGACGTGCGCGCCGAACTCGGCCTGGTCGGCGTCCCGACGCTGGTCCTGGTCGGCTCCGACGACCAGGTCACGGGACCGGCCGAGGCACGGACCCTGGTCGCGGGCATCCCGGACGCCCGCCTGGCCGTCGTACCCGGCGCCTCGCACCTGGTGCCGGTCGAGCAGCCCGCCGCCGTCACCGACCTCCTCGTACGGCACTTCTCCACGGCCTGGCAGCCCGCCTACGACTCCGCCACCGGACAGACGGCCGTGCCCGGCATCCCGGTCCGGGCGGTCGTGGCCGCGCCCCCGCAGCCGGTGCCGATCGCGGAGATCGCCCCCGCCCCGGCGGTCGAGCCGTCGCAGCTGACGGGCGGCCGCCCCGACCCGTACGACGCCGGTCTGAAGGTGCGCCGCGAGGTTCTCGGGGACGCGCACGTGGACCGGGCGCTGTCGCAGGCCGACGACTTCTCGGCGGACTTCCAGGAGTTCATCACCCGCTACGCGTGGGGCGAGATCTGGGACCGCCCCGGCCTGGACCGGCGCTTCCGTTCCTGTGTCACCCTCACCGCGCTGGTGGCCGGCGGCCACCTCGACGAGCTCGCCTTCCACACCCGCGCCGCCCTGCGCAACGGCCTCACCCCGGGCGAGATCAAGGAGGTGCTGCTGCAGGCGGCGGTCTACTGCGGCGTACCGGCGGCGAACAGCGCCTTCCGGGTGGCGCAGCAGGTCATCCGGGAGGAGACCACGCCGACCGAGTGAGCGTCCGGTCTTCCCGCGGAGGCAGGATGGACCCATGACGTCCTTGAAGCTCACGAAGAAGTCGCACGCCTGCGTCCGCCTCGAGAAGGACGGGCGCACGCTCGTCGTGGACCCGGGCGGGTTCAGCGAGGAGGACGCGGCCGTCGGCGCCGACGCGATCCTGGTCACGCACGAGCACCCCGACCACTTCAACGAGGGGCGGCTGCGCGCGGCGATGGACGCCGACCCCGCCACCGAGATCTGGACCCTGCGCTCCGTCGCGGAGAAGATCTCCGCCGCCTTCCCGGGCCGTGTCCACACCGTCGGTCACGGCGACACCTTCACCGCGGCGGGCTTCGACGTCCAGGTCCACGGCGAACTGCACGCGGTCATCCACCCGGACATCCCGCGCATCACCAACGTCGGCTACCTGATCGACGGCGGCCGCGTCTTCCACCCCGGCGACGCCCTCACCGTCCCCGACCACGCCGTCGAGACGCTGATGCTCCCGGTGATGGCGCCCTGGAGCAAGATCTCCGAGGTCATCGACTACGTCCGCGAGGTGAAGCCGCAGCGCGCCTACGACATCCACGACGCCCTCCTCACCGACCTCGCCCGCCCCGTCTACGACAACCAGATCGGCGCCCTCGGCGGCGCGCCGCACCTGCGGCTGGCGCCGGGGGAGAGCGCGGCCCTGTGACTGTCGGTGGCGCCCGGTAGGTTGTGAGGCATGCGCATCGCGACCTGGAACGTCAACTCGATCACCGCCCGCCTGCCGAGGCTCCTGGCCTGGCTGGAGAGCAGCGGCACCGACGTGCTCTGCCTCCAGGAGGCCAAGATCGCCGAGGCGCAGTTCCCGTTCGACCAGCTGCGCGAGCTCGGCTACGAGGCCGCGGTCAACGCCACCGGGAGGTGGAACGGGGTGGCCGTGATCTCCCGCGTGGGCGTCGAGGACGTCGTCAAGGGCCTGCCCGGCGACCCGGGGTACGACGGCTCCGAGGAGCCCCGCGCGATCTCGGCGACCTGCGGCCCGGTCCGAGTCTGGTCGGTGTACGTGCCGAACGGCCGCGAGGTGGACCACCCGCACTACGCCTACAAGCTCCGGTGGTTCGAGGCCCTGAAGGCGGCCGTCGCGGGCGACGCGGGCGGCAGCCGCCCGTTCGCGGTCCTGGGCGACTACAACGTGGCGCCGACCGACGACGACGTCTTCGACCCGGCCGCCTTCGAGGGCCTCACCCATGTCACCCCGGCCGAGCGGGCCGCCCTCGCGTCGCTGCGCGAGGCCGGCCTGTCCGACGTCGTCCCGCGCCCCCTGAAGTACGACCACCCGTACACGTACTGGGACTACCGCCAGCTCGCGTTCCCCAAGAACCGGGGCATGCGCATCGACCTGGTCTACGGCAACGAGCCCTTCGCCAAGGCCGTCGAGGACTCCTACGTGGACCGCGAGGAGCGCAAGGGCAAGGGTGCCTCGGACCACGCCCCGGTCGTCGTCGACCTGGACGTCTGAGTCACAACGCCCCGAGGTCCACGGCCTCCGCGAGCGCCGCGTACCCCGCGTCCCCGGGATGCAGATGGTCCCCGCTGTCGTAGGCGGGCAGCAGCCGCCCGGGGGAGGCGGGGTCGCGCAGGGCCCGCTCGAAGTCGAGGACGCCGTCGAAGACACCGGAGCCGCGGATCCACGCGTTCACCGCGGCCCGCTCGGCCTCCATGGCCGCCGAGTAGTTCCCGGAGCCCCCGCAGGGCAGCAGCGTCGCCCCGAGCACCCGCAGCCCGCGGGCCCGCGCCCGCTCGGCGATCTCCCGCAGACCGTCGACCACCTCGACGGCCGTGGCCCCGCCGCGTACGTCGTTGATGCCCTCGAACACGACCAGCGTCCGCGGCGAGGTCTGCGCGAAGACGTCCCGGTCGAGCCGGTGCAGCGCGCTGACCCCGCCGCCGACCAGGGACGGCCCGTCGCCCGGGTAGCGGTCGCTCACGACGCGGTTCGACGCGATGCCCGCGTTGAGCACGCCGTAGCGCGGTACCGCGTCCTGCCGGTGCAGCCGGGCGGCGAGGGCGTCCGGCCAACGCCGGTCCGCGCCCACCGTCGACCCGTGACCGTCGGTGATCGAGTCCCCGAGCAGCACCACGGAGCCCGGTCCGCCGCCCACGTCCACGCCGGTCAGCAGCGGCCAGCTGCCGAGGGTGGAGGTGTACGCCGTCGCGTCCGTGTCCGCCGTGTGGTCGCCGGGCCCGCTCCGGTACGACCGCTGCACCGCGAGCCCGTGCCAGGGCACGGTGGTCACCGTGCCGGGGAGGTGGAAGCTCACCAGCAGATCCGTCCGCGCGGGCACCTCGAAGGCGAGCGGATCGCTGACCGCCTGCGCCCCCGCGGGCACCTCGACGCCCGGCGCGCCCCCGAAGGACAGCGGCACCGGCGTGGCCAGCGCCGCCGCGCCCGCCGCCCGGACCGCCACCGTCGCCGCCCCGATCCGCACCGGCGCCGAGGCGAACACGTTGTCGAAGCGCAGCCGCACCCGCGGGCCGCCCGCCGAGGTGTGCACCACCAGCCGCAGCGTGCGGTCGGTCCACGGGCCCACCGCGGGGAGCGCGGAGGGCGCCGCCGCCCAGGAGCCGGTCCAGCCCGGCGCCGCCTCCCGCACTGCGAGCGCGAACACGTGCAGCCGGGGGGCGACCGGCAGCCGTACCGAGACGACGGGCCGCCCCCGCACCAGCGGCACGGTCACGACGTACAGCCGGGCCCGCTCGGCGAGCAGCCCGCCGGGTGTGCCGATGTGCGGCAGGGCGACCGCCTTGACGGCGAGGGAGCCGGTGCGCCAGTCGGGGGCGGTCAGCCGGTACCCGGAGCGGGATCCGTCGGCGTACCCGACCGAGCCCGCGCCGCCCGCCTCCAGGCCGCCGGTGCTCGTGACCAGGAAGGCGAGGGCGTCACCGCGCCCGCCGACGCGCACGGCCTGCCCGGCGGCGCGGACGTTGTCGGGGGCGCCCGGCGCCCGGCGCGGCCAGGTCAGCCGCGCCCCCTGCACGGTCGGCGCGCGGCCCGGGGTCCAGCCGGCGTCGGCCAGATCGGACGCGGGCAGGAAGCGGCCCGCGCCGTCGAGATCCGCCACGGCCGCGGTGCCGGGATCCGCCACGGCCGTGTTGTCGTACAGCGCCTCCAACGGCAGCGGCAGCGGTGGCGGCAGGGGAGGCACGGTGGCCCGCGCAGGTGTGAGCATCAGCCCGAACAGGGCGGGGACCAGCACGAACACCCCGGCAGATCGGCGCAACGACGACTCCTCCCGCACATCCGGCGGACCGACAGCGGCTCGCGACGCTAGGGAGCCCCGGCGGGCCGGTCAACGCGCCATGCGCGCCGGGGCCGCCGATTCCACCGGAAGCAGGTGCCCGCGCGCCTGTGGTGCGTACCTGGGTGCGAATGACACGCTGGGCATATGAACATCCCCTTCCTGGGCAACAGGCGCAAGAAGCACGGTGAAGCGCTCCTGGCCGCGGACCCCGAGGGGGTCGCCGAACTCCTCTCCGAATGCGAGCTGCTGCGTTCCCAGGCGGCCCGGGCGGGGATCCGGCTCGACGACACCGCCGCCTCGTTGGAGGCGCTCGACCAGATGGTGCCGCGCTGGCGCGACGACGAGGAGGCCCTTTCCTGGCTGGGCAACGACGCCGGGCTCTATCTCGGCACGGTCATCGTGCGCACCGTGTCCGGTGCCGTGTGGGACTTCTGGCCGGACGGGCAGCCCATCGTGCGGCTGCTGTCGGGCCGGGAGTTCGACGTCGTGACGGCCGGCCGCGAGTGGGCGGCGAACGGCGTGCCCGAACTGTCCCAGCTGTACGGCGAGGTGGCCGAGAACTGAACCACGGCGACGGCTCTGTATAAGGACGACATAAATACGGCTAATGCGCGGAAGGTGCGTGTCGTGTGCCGGGTCCCGGCCCGGCTGGATAGTTTGCGGCAACCACGAAACAGCTGAGAGTGAGTAGGGCTGCGGATGGCCGTCGATCCATTGATCGAGCTGCGACACGTCAACAAGTACTTCGGTGAGCTGCATGTCCTTCAGAACGTCGACCTCACCGTGGGCAGGGGGGAGGTGGTCGTGGTCATCGGCCCCTCGGGGTCGGGGAAGTCGACGCTGTGCAGGGCGATCAACCGGCTGGAGACCATCGAGTCCGGCGAGATCCTGCTCGACGGCAAGCCCCTGCCGGCGGAGGGCAAGGCGCTGGCGCGGCTGCGGGCCGATGTCGGCATGGTCTTCCAGTCGTTCAACCTGTTCGCGCACAAGACCGTGCTCGAGAACGTGACCCTGGGCCAGGTCAAGGTCCGCAAGGCCGACAGGAAGAAGGCCGAGGACAGGGCCCGTGCCCTTCTCGACCGGGTCGGCGTGGCCGACCAGGCCGACAAGTACCCCGCGCAGCTCTCCGGCGGCCAGCAGCAGCGCGTGGCCATCGCCCGCGCGCTCGCCATGGAACCCAAGGTGATGCTCTTCGACGAGCCGACCTCCGCCCTCGACCCGGAGATGATCAACGAGGTCCTGGAGGTCATGAGGCAACTCGCCCGGGACGGCATGACCATGATCGTCGTCACCCATGAGATGGGCTTCGCACGATCGGCTGCAAATCGCGTGGTGTTCATGGCCGACGGCCGCATCGTCGAGGACCGCGTCCCCGACGATTTCTTCACCGACCCGCGCAGCGACCGGGCCAAGGACTTCCTGTCCAAGATTCTCAAGCACTGAGAGGGGCGACTACGATGGGTCGTTCATCCCGTCGGTCGTAGGGGGCAGCAGTCACAGAGCCATACCCGCCCGGCGACGGCCGGAGATCACTGCTCGCGCAGCGGGAGCGACACGCACGACGGGTCGTTCGCCGGTGAGGAGAAGGTCAGCCGCGCGCCGGACGGGTTGTGCTCGATGCGGAGCGGGTCGGCCGTGTCGGCCGCCTTCACTGCCGGCAACCCGTCGGCACGTCAGGTGGGAGTGACGATCGCGCCCTCCGGCAGCGGCGTCTGGGCCGCCCGGGTCACGTCCTCGACCTTCTCGACGACGTCGGGACCGTACGCCTGGGAGTTGATCACCTTCAGGAGCAGCACGAAGGAGTTCGAGCCGTGCTTGCGGGCCAGCCGCTCGTGGTTGCGGGCGAGGTAGCGGGTGGCGGCCTGGTTGGTGATCGCGCGCTGGCCGCAGAAGAGGAACACCGGCCGCCCGTCCCGCCGTCCGGGCACGGTGAGCCGGGCCAGCAGCACGTACTCGGTGATGCCCGGGTCCAGCCGGTAGCGCTCGCCGCCGATCTGGAACGCGCCCCGGTCCGGGCCGGGTTCGGGGTCGACGTTGACCCGCACCCCCGGCAGCATCGCCGACATGTGCGCCGTCATACGGCGGTTGGAGGCGGGGCCGCCGAGACAGAACTCGGTGCGCTCGCCGAACCCCTGCTGAGCCGTGTCCTGCGTGGCCACCTGGACGCCCGCGCCGCACTCCTTGATCAACGCGGCGAGCTCGAGGAGCGCGAACACGTCGAAGCGGTGCACCGCCGGTTCCGAGGACGCCGGATCGCGGTTGACGACGAGCAGCGACTCGGAGTTCTCCGGCAGCCCGAAGAACGCCTGCTTGCGCCGGAGTCTGCGGCGCCACAGGTAGTTGCGGGCCAGCCAGCCCAGCGCGGCGCTGATGCCCGCCGCGACGACACCCAGGACGATGTTGCGCACGTCGTCGTTCATGGGCGCGCATGGTAGCGGTCGGGCGTGTCCTCCACGTACCCGTGTTCGAGGTGTGGCAGTCGTATGACAGTGCCCGGAAGGTGCCTGTCGAGGCCCCCGGAATGTGGTTACGCTGCGCGGACGGTCCTGGACTGGAGGTATGGATGCGTCGCCCTGTCGCGCGGAAACTGTCGGTCCTGGCGGTCTCGGCCGCCGTGGTCACGGTGGGGGCGGCGGCGCCACCCGCCGCCCAGAGAACTGCCGTCGGGAAGGTCCCCGTCGCCGTCGGCTACGGCGGGGCCGTGGCCAGCGTCGACGCGGACGCCTCCGCCGCCGGCATCGAGGTGCTGAGGAAGGGCGGCAACGCCGTCGACGCGGCCGTCGCCACCGCCGCCGCCCTCGGCGTCACCGAGCCCTACTCCTCCGGCATCGGCGGAGGCGGCTACTTCGTCTACTACGACGCCAAGTCCCGTACGGTGCACACCATCGACGGCCGCGAGACCGCCCCGCTGACCGCCGACTCCGGACTCTTCCTGGAGAACGGCGCCCCGCTCGCCTTCGCGGACGCCGTCACCAGCGGTCTCGGCGTCGGCACCCCCGGGACCCCCGCCACCTGGTCGACCGCGCTGTCCAAGTGGGGCAGCAGGAAGCTCGGCACGGTCCTGAAGCCCGCCGAGCGCATCGCCCGCGACGGCTTCACCGTCGACGACACCTTCCGCTCCCAGACCGCGGCCAACGAGACCCGCTTCCGCTACTTCCCCGACACGGCGAAGCTGTTCCTGCCCGGCGGCCAACTGCCCGTCGTGGGCTCCACGTTCAAGAACGCCGACCTCGCGAAGACGTACGAGGAACTGGGCCGCAAGGGCGTCTCCGCGATCTACCAGGGCGACCTCGGCGAGGACATCGTCGACACGGTGAACAAGCCGCCGGTGGACCCGGCTTCGGGCTGGAAGGCCCGCCCCGGCAAGCTCTCGGCGGCCGATCTCGCCGCCTACCGCGCCAAGTCGCAGGCCCCCACGAGGACGACGTACCGCGGGCTCGGCGTCTACTCCATCGCGCCCTCCTCCTCCGGCGGCACGACGGTCGGTGAAGCCCTCAACATCCTGGAGAAGACGGACCTTTCGAAGGCGAGCGAGGTCCAGTACCTGCACCACTTCATCGAGGCGAGCCGGATCGCGTTCGCCGACCGCGGGCGCTGGGTGGGCGACCCCGCCTTCGAGGACGTACCGACGAAGGAACTGCTGTCGCAGAAGTACGCCGACTCGCGCGCCTGCCTGATCAAGGACGACGCCGTGCTCACCAGCCCGGTGGCGCCCGGTGACCCGCGTCACCCGGCGGCCTGCGCCACCGGCGGGACGGCGGCGCCCACGACCTACGAGGGCGAGAACACCACGCATCTCACCGTCGCCGACAAGTGGGGCGACGTCGTCTCCTACACGCTCACCATCGAGCAGACCGGCGGCAGCGGCATCACCGTCCCAGGCCGGGGCTTCCTCCTCAACAACGAGCTGACGGACTTCTCCTTCGCCCCCGCCAACCCGGCTGTGCACGACCCGAACCTGCCGGGTCCGGGCAAGCGGCCCCGCTCGTCCATCTCGCCGACCATCGTGCTCGACCGGCAGAACAAGCCCGTGGTGGCGCTGGGTTCGCCCGGTGGCGCGACCATCATCACCACGGTGCTGCAGACCCTCACCGAGTTCCTCGACCGGGGCCTGCCGCTCGTCGACGCGATCGCCGCACCGCGCGCCAGCCAGCGCAACGCGGCTCAGACGGAACTCGAACCCGGCCTCTACGACAGCGACTTGAGGGCGCAGTTGGAGAAGATCGGGCACTCCTTCAAGCTGAACGCCGAGATCGGCGCGGCAACCGGCGTGCAGCGGCTGCCCGGTGGGAAGTGGCTGGCCGCCGCCGAGACCGTCCGCAGGGGCGGGGGCTCGGCACAGGTGGTGTACCCCGCCTCATAGTTCGGCCGTGGGGACGGGCGGCCGTGTGCGGAAGGCGAGCCGCCCGTCCTCGACCTCCACCCGCACCCGGTCCCCGTCCTTCACCCGGCCGTCGAGCAGCAGCCGGGAGAGCTGGTTGTCGACCTCGCGCTGGATGGTGCGGCGCAGCGGGCGGGCGCCGTACTCCGGCTGGAAGCCGCGCTCGGCCAGCCAGTCGACGGCCTCGCCGGCGAACTCCACCGTGATGCCCTGCGCGTGCAGCAGCCGCCGGGTCCCCTCCAGCAACAGATCGGTGATCTGCCGTAGTTGACCGCCCGTGAGCTGCTGGAACACGACGATCTCGTCGATGCGGTTGAGGAACTCCGGCCGGAAGTGCTCCCGCAGCGGCCGCAGCACCTGCTCGCGCCGTGCCTCCTCGTCCGCCGCCGGGCCGCCCGGCCCGAAGCCGATGCCGCCGCCGCGCCGGGTGATCGCCTCCGAGCCCAGGTTGCTGGTCATCACGATCACCGTGTTGGTGAAGTCGACCGTGCGGCCCTGCGCGTCGGTGAGCCGGCCGTCGTCCAGCACCTGGAGCAGGATGTTGAAGACGTCCGGGTGCGCCTTCTCCACCTCGTCGAGCAGGAGGAGCGAGTACGGGTGGCGCCGGACGGTCTCCGTCAGCTGCCCCGCCTCCTCGTGGCCGACGTACCCGGGCGGGGCCCCCACCAGCCGGCTGACCGTGTGCCGCTCCTGGTACTCGCTCATGTCGAGCCTGACCATGCGCTCCTCGCTGCCGAACAGCGCCTCGGCGAGCGTGCGGGCCAGTTCCGTCTTGCCGACCCCGGTCGGGCCGAGGAAGAGGAAGGAGCCGATCGGCCGGTCCGGGCTCGCCAGTCCGGCGCGCGAGCGCAGCACCGCGTCCGCGACGACCCGTACGGCCTCCTCCTGGCCGACCACCCGCTCGTGCAGATGCTGCTCGAGGCCCAGGAGCCGTTCCTTCTCCTCCTGGGTGAGGCTCGCGACCGGGATGCCCGTCTGCCGGGACACCACCTCGGCGACGGCCTCCGCGGTGACCTCCAGGTCCAGGCCCTCGTCGACCGCCTCCTCGCCCGTCTCGTCCGCGATGCGCCCCCGCAACTCGACGATGCGGTCACGCAGCTGGGTGGCCTGCTCGTACTGCTCGTCGGCGACCGCCTGGTCCTTGTCCCGGATCAGCTGCTCGACCTCGCGCTCCATGGCCCGTACGTCCGTGCCCTTGGTCCGGGCCCCGAGCCGTACCCGGGCCCCCGCCTGGTCGATCAGATCGATCGCCTTGTCCGGCAGCCTGCGGTCGGTGAGATAGCGGTCGGACAGTTCCACGGCCGCGACGAGCGCCTCGTCGGTGTAGCGGACCTGATGGTGGGCCTCGTAGCGGTCGCGCAGCCCGCGCAGGATCTCGATGGCGTCGGGGGCGGACGGCTCGGGCACCAGGATCGGCTGGAAGCGGCGGGCGAGGGCCGCGTCCTTCTCGATGCGCCGGTACTCCTCCAGCGTCGTCGCCCCGACGATGTGCAGTTCGCCGCGCGCCAGGGCGGGCTTGAGGATGTTGCCCGCGTCCATCGAGCCGCCCTCACCGCCGCCGCCCGCGCCGACCACCGTGTGCAGTTCGTCGATGAAGACGATCAACTGGTCGGAGTGGGCGCCGATCTCGCTCACGATGGTGTTGAGCCGCTCCTCGAAGTCCCCCCGGTAGCGGGTGCCCGCGACAACGGCGGGCAGGTCCAGGGCGACCACCCGGCGGCCGTCGAGCACGTCCGGCACATCACCGTCCGTGATGCGCTGCGCCAGCCCCTCCACGATCGCGGTCTTGCCGACACCCGCGTCACCGATCAGCACCGGGTTGTTCTTGCCGCGCCGGGAGAGCACCTCGATGGTCTGCTCGATCTCGTCTTCCCGCCCGATCACCGGGTCGATACGGCCCTGGCGGGCGAGGTCGGTGAGGTCGCGGCCGTACTTGTCCAGGGTGGGCGTGCCGGTGGGCCGCTGCCGCTCCGGGCGGGCCCGGTCGGTCTCCGGTGCCTCGGGCGGCAGGCCGGCCGGCGCGAACCGGGCCGCGTTGAGGATGTGCCCGGCCGCGGAGTCCGGGTTCGACGCGAGGGCGCTGAGCACGTGCTCCGGGCCGATGTGGCCCGCGCCCCGGGACCTCGCCAGCTCGTGGGCGTCGAGCAGGGCACGCTTGGCGGCCGGGGTGAGGGACAGCGAGGTCGGCGGGGGCGTTTCGCCGGGCGGGTGCTGGACCGGGCCCGAGCGGCTGTCGATCGCCGTCGCGAGGGAGTCGGGGTCCGCGCCGGCCCGGCTGAG
Organism: Streptomyces sp. NPDC002588; assembly: GCF_040295925.1. Lineage (NCBI taxonomy): Bacteria > Bacillati > Actinomycetota > Actinomycetes > Kitasatosporales > Streptomycetaceae > Streptomyces > Streptomyces sp. NPDC002588. The sequence goes on along the minus strand of NZ_JBEOWF010000007.1, from coordinate 72,142 downwards.
CAGAGTACGGGTCGGCTCGGCGGAGAGGGCCGCGCGCAGCAGGTGCTCGGTGTCGAGGTCCCTGCTGCCGTGCTCGGCGGCGTACTGCGCGGCGCCCCGCACCAGATCCCTGGCGGGCCGGCTGAGGAGCTGGCCGATGTTGATCTGGCGGGGGCCTGGGCGGGGCCCGCCGAAGAAGCGGGCCAGGAATTCACCGAAGGGGTCGCCGTAGCCCTCCGGGCTGTAGCCGCTGGTCATGGCGTTCCGATCGATCGACGTGCGTCGGGCGGTGTCGACGGGTGCCCTGTCCGTGCCGGGTTACACCACGATGGCACGTTCGTCGGGGGGCGGCATGTCCTGGTGGCTCGAGGTGCCTTCCTACCGTTCGGTCAGGATGCGAGGCCCGTCCTCCGTGATCGCCACGGTGTGTTCCGTGTGCGCCGCCCTCGAACCGTCGTTCGTTTTCAGGGTCCAGCCGTCCGGAGCCACGTGGTAGTCGTCCCTGCCGCTCGCGATCAGCATCGGTTCGATCGCTATGACCATGCCGGGGCGCAGGCGGAGGCCCCGGCCGGGGCGGCCCTCGTTGGGGATCGGGGGGTCCTCGTGCATACGGCGGCCGATGCCGTGGCCGCCGTAGTCCTCCATGATGCCGTAGCCCGCCGTACGGCACACGGTGCCGATCGCGTGGGCGATGTCGCCGACGCGGTTCTCGGGGACCGCCGCCGCGATGCCGGCCGCCAGGGCGCGCTCCGCCGTCTCGACCAGGCGGACGTCCGCCGGGCGTGCCCGGCCGACCGTGAAGCTGATCGCCGAGTCGCCGGCCCAGCCGCCGAGCTGTGCGCCGCAGTCGATCGAGACCAGGTCGCCGTCGCGGAGGCGGTACCGGGTGGGGATGCCGTGCACGATCGCGTCGTTCACGGAGGCGCAGATCACCGCCGGGAACGGGGTGGGCGCGAAGTGCGGACGGTAGCCGAGGAAGGGTGAGCTCGCGCCCGCCGCGCGCAGCACGTCGTGCGCCACCTCGTCCAGCTCCAGCAGGGAGACGCCCACGCCGGCGGCCTCGCGCACGGCCGTCAGGGCCCGCGCGACGACCTGGCCCGCCTCGTACATCGCGTCGATCGACGCATCCGTCTTCAGTTCCATCATGCCAATTACTATACCGGTATTAGAATGACGGCATGGTGCGCAATCCGTTGACCCCAGAAGAGCGCGAACGAGGCGAGCGGTTCGGTCGGCTGCTGCGCGAGGCCCGTGGCGGGCGGAGCATGACCGAGGTCGCGGCGAGCGCGGGCATCTCCGCCGAGACCCTCCGCAAGATCGAGACCGGACGGGCCCCGACCCCGGCGTTCTTCACCGTCGCCGCCCTCGCCGGGGTGCTCGGGCTGTCCATGGACGAACTGGCGGGGAGGTGCGCGCCGGTCGGGGTGTGAACCGCGCGGTGGTCCGCGGACGCTTTTTGGTCAAGATCGAGCAAGGTGTCGGCCGCGTCCGCTTTGAAAACTTGCCGTAGCCCGGCCGTAACACGGAGGGTGTTTTCTACGGACCGAGGTGTTCCTGTCGGGCGGGAGTCGAGCGATGGCTTTGGATCAACTCCCGGGCAGGGTACGGGAGTTCGCGAGCTACCTGAACGCACTGCTGACGCGCCTCGACCAGGGCGCCGGATGGTGCGCGGTGTTCTGGCAGCGCGATCCCGACGGTATGCAGGCCTGCCTTGACGGGCGTGAGGTTCCGCCCTGGGACGTGGTGGAGGCGCTGCTCCACGACCTCGCCGTCGAGTACGGCGCCCCTGCGGCCGTCCGGGAGGCGGACCGCGTACGACCCCTGCACTCCGCCGCGCTCGCCGCGTACGACGACCGCCCCGGCGGCCGGGAAGCCCTCGGCGACCGTCTCGACGTCATGCTCCGCGAACAGCGCTACGCCGCCGAACGGCAGGCCGACCTCGGCCGCCGGCTCGCCGGCGCGACCACCCAGGAGGACGCCGACGCCCTCCGTCTCGACCTCGCCTGGGCCCACGACGACCATGAACGCGCCGTCGCCCGATGCGCCGAACTCCGCTACCGGATGACCGAGCTGGATCGCCGGACGGGGGAAGGGCACCGTACCGCGGTGCCCTTCCCGGCCGAACGGGAGGCGCCTGCCGCCGCCCCCGCACCCGGCGGTGGGGCCGCCTCCGGACCCACCCTCGCCGCCCGGACCGCCCCCGCGGAGCCCGGCCTCCGGGCCCCGGCACACGACACCGAGCCCCCCGCCGACACCGCCGCCGGCGACCCGCCCGGCGCCGGGGAACCCGACCCCGCCACCCCTTCGCCCGCCGAGGACGCCTCCGCCCCCCTCCCCAAGCAGCGCAAGCGGCGTCGCGGCAGCGCGCGGTTCGCCGGTGCCGCCGAGGAGGAGGCCGTCGTCGTCGTACCGCCCGGCGGTGACCCGGTCCTGCCCGACACGGCCCCCGCGAGCCGGCGTGCCCTCCGGGGCGCCCGGTTCGCCGGGGCGGCCGAGAAGGCGGAGCGGCGGCCCGCACCGCAGCGCGAGGCGCTGGACGCCGAGGCACGGCGGGAGACCGTGCACGTGGTGGAGCGGCTGGTGGCGCTGCGCTCGGAGGGCCGCAGCGGCGAGGCACACGCCCTCCTCGTCGAGCTGGCGTACTGGCCCGCCGCCCGCATCCCGCTGCTCGCCGCGGAACTGCAGCGCGCCGGGCTCGGCGCGGACTGGACCACCCTGCTCTGGGAGGCCGCCTCGCTGCCCGCCGACCGGCTGGTGGCCGCGGCGGACGCCCTGGTCGCGGTGGGGCGCGCCCCGGACGGCGAGCAGATCCTCCGGCAGGGCGTCGCCCGGCCCGCCGAGGAGATCGGGCAGGCCGTCCTGGGGCTGGCGGGCGAGGGCCGCCGCCGCGAGGCCCGCGCCCTGCTCGACGCCTACGTCCGCGTCCGTACCCCCGAGGAGGCGGCCCGCAGCGCCGCGCCCGGCCCGGGGACCCTCGTCCCGATGCTGGTGGAGGCGGCCCGGGGAGTGTCCGAGCAGCGCCACTGGGACCTGGTCCACGCCCTGCGGGTGGCGGGCTTCAGCGCCTGACCCGCCCCGGCCGGGTACGCCGTACGCCCGCGACTCACCCACGGGAGTGTGAAACGCGATCGACTCGGCGGGTTAACGACGATGGTCTTGGCAAGCCCCTCCCGGAGGCTTACGTTCGTCCCTCTACGACCTTCGTCTACGGGCGTAGAGGCTCTGACGTCCCGTCGAAGGAGCAGCTCATGACCGACGTCGTACGTGCCGCACTGGTCCAGGCCACCTGGACCGGCGATACCGACTCCATGGTGGCGAAACACGAGGAGCACGCGCGCGAGGCGGCCCGGCGGGGCGCGAAGGTGATCGGGTTCCAGGAGGTCTTCAACGCCCCCTACTTCTGCCAGGTGCAGGAGCCCGAGCACTACCGCTGGGCCGAGCCGGTCCCGGACGGGCCCACCGTGCGTCGTATGCAGGAGCTCGCCCGCGAGACGGGCATGGTGATCGTCGTCCCGGTCTTCGAGGTCGAGCAGAGCGGCTTCTACTACAACACGGCCGCCGTGATCGACGCCGACGGCTCCTATCTCGGCAAGTACCGCAAGCACCACATCCCGCAGGTCAAGGGCTTCTGGGAGAAGTACTACTTCCGGCCGGGGAACGCGGGCTGGCCGGTCTTCGACACGGCCGTCGGGAAGATCGGCGTCTACATCTGCTACGACCGCCACTTCCCCGAGGGCTGGCGGCAGCTCGGCATCAACGGCGCCCAGCTCGTCTACAACCCGTCCGCCACCCACCGCGGGCTGTCCTCCCACCTCTGGCGGCTCGAACAGCCCGCCGCGGCCGTCGCCAACGAGTACTTCGTCGCCGCGATCAACCGTGTGGGAGTCGAGGAGTACGGGGACAACGACTTCTACGGGACGTCGTACTTCGTCGACCCGCGAGGGCAGTTCGTGGGCGAGGTCGCGAGCGACAGGAGCGAGGAACTCGTCGTCCGCGACCTGGACTTCGACCTGATCGAAGAGGTGCGGCAGCAGTGGGCCTTCTACCGCGACCGCCGCCCCGACGCCTACGAAGGGCTGGTGCAGCCGTGAGCGACCTGTACGCGCGTCACCGCAATGTCATGCCGGACTGGCTGGCGCTCTACTACGAGGACCCGCTGGAGATCACCCACGGGGAGGGCCGGCACGTCTGGAGCGCCGACGGCACCAGGTACCTCGACTTCTTCGGCGGCATCCTGACCACGATGACCGCGCACGCCCTGCCCGAGGTGACCAAGGCGGTCAGCGAGCAGGCCGGACGGATCATCCACTCCTCGACGCTGTACCTCAACCGGCCGATGGTCGAACTCGCCGAGCGGATCGCCCAGCTCAGCGGCGTCCCGGACGCCCGCGTCTTCTTCACCACCTCCGGCACCGAGGCCAACGACACCGCCCTGCTGCTCGCCACGACGTACCGGCGCAGCAACACGATCCTCGCGATGCGCAACAGCTACCACGGCCGCTCCTTCAGCGCGGTCGGCATCACCGGCAACCGCGGCTGGTCCCCGACCTCGCTGTCCCCGCTGCAGACGCTGTACGTGCACGGCGGGGTGCGCGGACGGGGTCCGTTCGCCCACCTGAGCGACGACGAGTTCATCGCCGCCTGCGTCGACGACCTCAAGGATCTCCTCGGCCACACCCGCCCGCCCGCCGCCCTCATCGCCGAGCCCGTCCAGGGCGTCGGCGGCTTCACCTCGCCCCCGGACGGCCTGTACGCGGCCTTCCGCGAGGTGCTGCACGAGCGGGGGATCCTGTGGATCGCCGACGAGGTGCAGACCGGCTGGGGCCGCACCGGCGACCACTTCTGGGGCTGGCAGGCGCACGGACGGAGCGGGCCGCCGGACATCGTGACCTTCGCCAAGGGCATCGGCAACGGCACGTCCATCGGCGGGGTGATCGCCCGCGCCGAGATCATGAACTGCCTGGACGCCAACAGCATCTCCACCTTCGGCGGCACCCAGATCACCATGGCGGCCGGCCTCGCCAATCTCGCCCACCTCCTCGACCACGACCTCCAGGGCAACGCCCGGCGGGTCGGCGGCATGCTCATCGAGCGGCTGCGGTCGGCCGCCGCCCAGGACCCGGGCGTGCGGGAGGTCCGCGGGCGCGGGCTGATGATCGGCGTCGAGCTGACCGTTCCCGGCACCGACCGGGCCGACCCGGAGCGGGCGACCGCCGTGCTGGAGGCGGCCCGCGCGGGCGGACTGCTGATCGGCAAGGGCGGCGGACACGACACCAGCGCCCTGCGCATCGCCCCGCCGCTGTCCCTGACCGTCACGGAGGCCGAGGAGGGCGCCGCGATCCTCGAAAGCGCGCTGAGGAGCACGCGGTAGCACCAGCCCGAGCAAGGGAACGACGCCATGACCACCACCCCGGAGACCTGGGGGCCCGTCGAGCCTCTGGAACCCGCGCTGTCGGTCCGTCAGGTCCTCGCCCTGGAACGGGTGCTGGCCGGGGAACCCGAGGTGGTGGCCGGCGCGGCCCAGCTCGACCGGCCGGTGCGCTGGGTGCACGTCGCCGAGGCCGCCGACGTCGGGGTGATGCTCAGCGGCGGCGAGATGGTCCTCACCACCGGGGTGCTGCTCGCCGGCGACGAGAACGCGCAGGCCGAGTACATCCGCTCCCTGTACCGGGCGGAGGCCGCCGCCGTGGTCCTCGGCCTCGGGCGCGCCTTCCCGACCGCGCCGGACGCGATGCGGCGCGCGGCCGAGCGGTGCGGGCTGCCGATGGTCGTGCTGCACCGGCCGTTCCCCTTCGCCGAGCTGACCGAGGAGGTCCAGTCCCGGCTGGTGCGGCGGAAGTTCGCCGCGGTCAGCCTCTCCGAGGCCGTACGCACCGCCCTCACCGGGCTGATCACCGCCGGCGCGCCGCTGCAGCGGCTGCTCGACGAGATCGCCCACCACACCGGCTGTCCCGTCGTCGTCACCAACCTCGCCCACCGGGTGCTGGCCACGGCGGGGGAGCGGCCGGCGGTCGACGACGTGCTGCGGGACTGGGAGCGCATCGCCCGGCAGGCCGGCGGCAGCGAGGGCGACGGCTGGATCCGCGCCGAGCTGGGCGGGCGCGGCGAACGGTGGGGGCAGATCATGCTCTGCGGCTACCGCGGCGACACCGCGGGCGGGCGGCTGCTGGCCGACCGGGCCGCCGAGGCCCTCGTCCTGCACCGCATGCTCGGCGGCACCTCCGCGCACACCTGGGAGGAGCAGTCCGCGCAGAGCCTGCTGACGGACCTGGTCTCCGGCGTCGTACCGGCCAGACAGCTGCTGCCGCGGGCCCGGGCGGCCGGGCTGCCGGTCAACCGGCGCACCTTCGTGCCGCTCGTCGTACGGGACGGCGATCCCGCCCAACTGGACCGGATGCTGCGGCTGTTGGGGCTGCCGGGGCTGGTGGCGGAACTCGCCGACGGGGCCACCGCCGTGCTGCTGAGCCTCGCCCGCGACCAGGACGCCGAGGCGCTCGCCGCGCACTTCGCGGCCCGGCTGCGCACCGAGTCGGGGGAGGCCCACACCGTCGTCGCGTCGGCCGACCCCCGCACCGTGTGGGACGACGTCCCCGCCGGGCTGCGCGAGGCCCAGCACGTCGCCGACGCCGTCGCCGACTCCTCCGCCGTCCTCGACCTGCCAGCCGTCGTCCGGCTGCGGGACGTCCATCTGCGGGGTCTGATCAGGCTCCTGCGCGACGACCCGCACGTGCAGTCCTTCGCCGAACGGGAGCTGGACGGGCTGCTGTGCGGCGCGGCGGGCGACGATCTGCTCGCCGTCCTGCGCACCTACCTCGCCACCGGCCGCAACAAGTCGCGCACCGCGCAGCTCCACCACGTCTCGCGGCCCGCGCTGTATCGCCGGCTGGAGGTGATACAGGCCCGGCTGCGCGTGGACCTGGACGACTTCGAACAGGCCGCGTCGGTGCACATCGCCCTGCTCGCGCACGACGCGCAACAGGCCTGAAACACGTGACGACCAGGGAAAACGGCGGTGAAACATGAGCCCGAGCAGACGTGACACGGTGGCACGCCGGGCTCCCGCAGACGTGACACGGTGCAACTCAAATGGGTCTTCGGGCCTTCCTAAGCTCCTGGAGCGGGCGTCGGAAGTGCCGTCTGCCCCGCGACCCGGGCGGACGACGCCGCTTCCGACGCCCGCTCCAGCACACCGAGCGACCGGAGGTCCCGATGAGCAGAGTGATCCGTGCCGCCGTCTTCCAGACGGCCTGGACCGGCGACAAGGAATCGATGATCCAGGTGCACGAGCAGGCGGTCCGCGACGCGGCCGCGCAGGGTGCTCAGGTGCTGTGTTTCCAGGAGCTCTTCTACGGACCGTACTTCTGCCAGGTCCAGGACCCGCAATTCTACGAGTACGCCGAGCAGATCCCCGACGGTCCGATCGTGCAGCGTTTCCAGGCGCTCGCCCGCGAGCACGGCATCGTCCTCGTCCTGCCGATGTACGAGGAGGAGCAGCCCGGCGTCCTCTACAACACGGCCGCCGTGATCGACGCCGACGGCTCCTACCTCGGCAAGTACCGCAAGCACCACATTCCGCAGGTCAAGGGCTTCTGGGAGAAGTTCTACTTCCGGCCGGGCAACGTCGGCTGGCCGGTCTTCGACACGGCCGTCGGGAAGATCGGCGTCTACATCTGCTACGACCGTCACTTCCCGGAGGGCTGGCGGGCGCTGGGGCTGGAGGGCGCCGAGATCGTCTTCAACCCGTCGGCGACCTCGCGCGGCCTGTCCGCCTACCTGTGGCAGCTGGAGCAGCCGGCGGCGGCCGTCGCCAACGAGTACTTCATCGGCGCGATCAACCGGGTCGGCACCGAGGAACTCGGCGACAACGACTTCTACGGCACCTCCTACTTCGTGGACCCCGAGGCCCAGTTCGTCGGCGAGGTGGCCAGCGACAAGGAGAGCGAACTCGTCGTCCGCGACCTGGACCTGGCCAAGCTGCGCGAAGTCCGCGACCGTTGGCAGTTCTACCGCGACCGCCGCCCGGAGGCGTACGGCCCGCTGACCGCCCCGTAGGCCAGCCCCGACGTCCGCCGGTCCGGCGCACGGGGGGCCGGACCGGCGGGACCGAACGACCCGCACCACACCAGTGTCGACCACGGTAGGAGAGGGAGCATGAGCAGCCGTACCGTCATCCGGGGCGGTCTCGTCATCACCGCGTCCGACGAGATCCACGCCGACGTCCTGATCGAGGACGGCCGTGTCGCCGCCCTCGCCGCCACAGGCACCGCCGCCGCCGAGGCCTGGACGGCCGAGAGGGTCATCGACGCCACCGGGAAGTACGTGATCCCGGGCGGCGTCGACGCCCACACCCACATGGAGCTGCCGTTCGGCGGCACCTTCGCCTCCGACACCTTCGAGACCGGCACCCGGGCCGCGGCCTGGGGCGGTACGACGACGATCGTCGACTTCGCGGTGCAGAGCGTCGGCCACAGCCTGCGCGAGGGGCTGGACGCCTGGCACGCCAAGGCCGAGGGCAACTGCGCGGTCGACTACGGCTTCCACATGATCGTCTCCGATGTGAACGAGGAGACGCTCAAGGAGATGGACCACCTCGTCGAGGAAGGCGTCACCTCCTTCAAGCAGTTCATGGCCTACCCGGGCGTCTTCTACAGCGACGACGGCCAGATCCTGCGCGCCATGCAGCGCTCAGCCGACAACGGCGGCCTGATCATGATGCACGCGGAGAACGGCATCGCCATCGACGTGCTGGTGGAACAGGCGCTGGCCCGCGGGGAGACCGACCCGCGCTACCACGGCGAGGTCCGCAAGGCGCTGCTGGAGGCCGAGGCCACCCACCGTGCCATCAAGCTCGCCCAGGTCGCGGGCGCACCCCTGTACGTCGTGCACGTCTCGGCGATGGAGGCGGTCGCCGAGCTGGCCAGGGCGCGGGACGAGGGGCTCCCCGTCTTCGGCGAGACCTGTCCGCAGTACCTGTTCCTGTCGACCGACAACCTCGCCGAACCCGACTTCGAGGGCTCGAAGTACGTGTGCAGCACGCCCCTTCGGCCCAAGGAGCACCAGGCCAAGCTGTGGCAGGGGCTGCGCACCAACGACCTCCAGGTGGTCTCCACCGACCACTGCCCCTTCTGCTTCGTGGGCCAGAAGGAACTGGGGCGAGGGGACTTCTCGAAGATCCCCAACGGCCTTCCCGGCGTGGAGAACCGCATGGACCTGCTCCACCAGGCCGTCGTCGACGGGCACATCAGCCGCCGCCGCTGGATCGAGATCGCCTGCGCCACCCCCGCCCGGATGTTCGGCATGTACCCGAAGAAGGGCACCATCGCGCCGGGCGCCGACGCCGACATCGTCATCTACGACCCGCACACCGAGCAGACCGTCTCCGCCGAGACGCACCACATGAACGTCGACTACTCGGCGTACGAGGGCAAGCGCCTCACCGGCCGCGTCGAGACGGTCCTCTCGCGGGGCGAACCCGTCATCACCGAGCGGGAGTACACCGGACGCGCGGGTCACGGCGTCTACACCCCGCGCTCCACCTGTCAGTACCTCAACTAGGAAGGGCGCACATGGACTTCGGACTCGTCCTGCAGACCGACCCGCCGGCCTCGAAGGTCGTCGAGCTGATGAAGCGCGCGGAGGACAACGGCTTCACCCACGGGTGGACCTTCGACTCCGCCGTGCTCTGGCAGGAACCGTTCGTGATCTACAGTCAGATCCTGTCCCGCACCAGCAGGTTGATCGTGGGTCCGATGGTGACCAACCCCGGCACCCGCACCTGGGAGGTCACCGCCTCCACCTTCGCGACCCTCAACGACATGTTCGGCAACCGCACGGTGTGCGGTATCGGCCGCGGCGACTCCGCGATGCGCGTCGCGGGCCGTGCCCCCAACACCCTCGCCCGGATCAGTGAGGCCATGAAGGTCATCCGGGCCCTCGGCTCGGGCCGGGAGGCCGACCTCGGGGGGACGGTCATCCGGTTCCCCTGGATCAAGGAGGAGGCCGAACTCCCCGTCTGGATGGCCGCGTACGGCCCCAAGGCGCTGAAGATGACCGGCGAGGAGGCCGACGGCTTCATCCTCCAGCTGTCCGACCTGTACCTCACCGAGTACATGGTGAAGGCGGTCAAGGACGCGGCGGTCGGCGCGGGCCGCGACCCGTCCGAGGTGAAGATCTGCGTGGCCGCCCCTGCCTACGTCACCGACGACGACTCGCCCGAGGCCCTCTCCCACGCCCGGGACCAGTGCCGGTGGTTCGGCGGGATGGTCGGCAACCACGTGGCCGACCTGGTGTCGAAGTACGGCGAGCACTCCTCCCAGGTCCCCGAGGAACTCACCGACTACATCAAGGCCCGCCAGGGGTACGACTACTCGCACCACGGTCGCAGCGACAACCCCGACACCGAGTTCGTGCCCGACGAGATCGTCGACCGGTTCTGCGTCATCGGACCGGTCGAGAAGCACATCGAGAAGCTGAACGCCCTGCGCGCGCTGGGCGTCGACCAGTTCGCCGTCTACGACATGCACGACGCGCAGGAGAAGGTCATCGACGTGTACGGCACGACGGTGATCCCCGCCGTCAACGGCTGACCCGTCCCCACGGATCGACTCCCCATCCCCCCACTCCAGTTCTCCCCTCCCCTCCTGGGGAGGGGGCCGGAGACCCCCGCACGGCCTTTCCGGATCCGCCCCTCGTTTGATTGGCCTGCCCATGACCGACACCGCTCCCACGGCCATACCCATGGCCGACCAAGTCACCCGTACCGACGGACGCGTGGAGCTCGCCCCGGGTTCCCCGCCGCCCAGCGGTCCCTACGCCAACGAGGACCTGCTCCCGGTTCCCGTCGAGAAGCGCACCTGGACGACGTACAACTTCTCGGCGCTGTGGGTCGGCATGGCCCACAACACGGCGTCGTGGACGCTGGCCTCCGGGCTGATCGCCGTCGGCATGGACTGGAAACAGGCGGTGCTCACCATCGCCCTGGCCAACGTGATCGTGCTGGTGCCGATGCTGCTCACCGGGCACGCGGGACCCAAGTACGGCATCCCCTTCCCGGTCTTCGCCCGCGCCTCCTTCGGTGTCCGCGGCGCGAACCTGCCCGCCGTCGTACGGGCGTTGGTGGCCTGCGGCTGGTTCGGCATCCAGACCTGGATCGGCGGCGAGGCGATCTACTTCCTCGCCGGGAAGCTGATCGGAGGCGGCTGGAGCGACGCCGGGAAGATCGGCGGCTACGCCTGGACCATGTGGCTGTCGTTCGCGATCTTCTGGGTGATCCAGGTGGCGATCATCTACCGGGGCATGGAGACGATCCGCCGCTTCGAGAACTGGGCGGCGCCCTTCGTCCTCGTCGGCGCGGTCGTGATGCTGATCTGGATGAGCAACAAGGCCGGCGGCTTCGGCCCGCTGCTCGACCAGCCCTCCAAGCTCGGCTGGGGCGGCGACTTCTGGAAGCTGTTCTGGCCCTCCCTGATGGGCATGATCGGCTTCTGGTCCACGCTGTCCCTGAACATCCCGGACTTCACCCGCTACGGGAAGTCGCAGAAGGCGCAGACCTGGGGACAGGCCCTCGGCCTGCCCACCACCATGACGCTGTTCGCGCTGCTGTCCGTGCTGGTCACCTCCGGCTCGCAGGCCGTGTACGGCGAGACGATCTGGGACCCGGTACAGCTCGCCGCGAAGACCGACAACGTCTTCGGCCTGCTGTTCGCGCTGGTGACCGTGCTGGTGGCGACCCTGTCCGTGAACATCGCGGCCAACCTGGTCTCGCCGGCCTTCGACTTCTCCAACATCGCACCGCGGAAGATCAGTTTCCGCGCCGGCGCCCTCGTCACCTGTGTGCTCGGTGTGGTGATCATGCCGTGGAAGCTGTACTCCGACCCGCAGGGCTACATCTTCACCTGGCTCGGTCTGGTCGGCGGTCTGCTCGGCACGGTCGCCGGCATCCTCATCGCCGACTACTGGATCCTGCGCCGCGGCAAGCTGGCCCTCACCGACCTGTACCGCACCGGCGGCCGCTACTGGTACGAGAGCGGCTGGAACTGGCGGGCCGTGGTGGCGTTCGTGGCCGGCGGGGTGCTCGCCGTCGGCGGCGCGAGCTTCAAGCCGCTGCTCGACGGGCGGCCGATCCCGGCGCTGGAGCCGCTGGCCGACTACGGATGGGCCGTCGGCCTCGGCACCTCGACCGTCGTCTACCTGGCCCTGATGCTGCTGCGCGGACGCCAGGAGGAAGCCGAGGAGGGAGTGGAGGTCCGCACGGCCTGACGCGGCACGACGGAAGAACGGCCGGAGGAGTCCCCAGCCCCTCCGGCCGTTCCCGTGCGCGTGCCGTGCTCAGCCGGCCGTCTTCTGCAGCGCGGCCACCGCTTCCTTCGCCGCCTTGATCGCACCCGTGTTGATCACGTCCGTGCTGGGCGCCTTCTTCGACTCGAAGTCGCTGCCGTTGTAGGTGATGACCACGAGCGCGTTGGAGACCCGGGCGATGACGGTGCCCTCGCGGGTCTGCTGCTTGTCCTCCGTCGTCAGGTTCACCAGGGAGTAGCCCTCGTCGCCGAGCCCGGGGACGGCACCGCCCCCGCTCTTCTCCTTCAGGCGGTCCTTGTACGTCGAGGTCGCCTCCGCGTCCGACTCGGTGATCTCGAAGGAGATGTCGAGCCAGCGGTAGTCGTACCCCTTGAGCGCGTTCCAGGAGCAGGTGCGGCGCAGCTTGGTGTCCGTGGAGGGGATCTCCTTGCCGGCCGTCTTCGCGCCCGGCACCAGCGAGGTGACCGTCTTCGTGGTCACACTCGTGCAGGGCGCCGGCGCGGCGGAGTACGTCCTGGTCACCGCCGCGGCGGACGGACCGGACGTCGACGCGGTCCCGGACTGGGTCGTCTGGTTTTCCTTGGCCGCGGTGTCCTTGGCGTCGTCGGCCGGAGAGGACGACATGGCCCAGCCGGCACAGGCCAGCACGACCACCGGGGTCAGGCGCGCGGTGAGGGCGAGCGGCAGTGGGAGAGAGCGCATGCGCACTTTCGTGGGGGACGGTGCGGACGGAGTCCGCAGTGCGGACAAGGACGCCAGTGTCACACGACTCCCTGTGAGGTGGAAGCGGAAACTCACAGCGTGCACGGGTGGTGACCAAGGGGCACACCCCTTCTGACGTATCGTCGGATTTATCGAGTGTACGGTGAGAAAAAGTGAGAAAAGGTATATCGCCGCATGAGTGAATCCGCCGTCCCCGAGGCCCGCGCCGCCACTCTGCTGGGCCGCCCCGGACTGTGGCTGGTGCCCACGGTCCTGACGGGACTGCTCGCCCTGCTGCTGTCCCTCCTCTACATGGGCGGCATCGTCAACCCCGGCCGCGACCTGCACCACCTGCCCATCGCGCTTGTCGACGGCGACACCGGCGAACCGCCCGCAGGGCAGCGGCAGAACGCCGGCGCGCAGGCCGCCGCCGCGATCGCCGCCGACACCGCGGACGGACAGGCCCGCTGGCGCACCCTCACCCGCGCAGAGGCCCAGGACCAGCTGGACGCCGGCAAGGTGTACGGCGCGCTCGTCATCCCGGCCGACTTCACCGACTCCCTCACCGCGCTCACCACGGCCGACGCCACGAAACGGCCGACGATCACCACCCTCACCAACCCCGGCAAAGGCAGCCTCGGCTCCTCCCTGGCGAGCCGGATCACCACCGCGGCGGCCCGTCAGGTCTCCCTGGACGTCGGCAGACAGCTCACCGCGGCCACCGCCTCCTCCGCCTCCGTGGACGCCACGACCAGGCTGCTGCTCGCCGACCCGGTCGAGGTCGTCACCCAGGTCGGCCACCCCATCGGCGCCAACAGCGGCCTCGGCCTCACCGCCTTCTACTACACGCTGCTGCTCGTCCTGGCCGGCTTCATGGGCGGCAACGTCATCAGCAACGGCGTCGACACCGCCCTCGGCTACGCCGACAACGAGATCGGCCCCTGGCACACCCGCCGCCCCACCGTCCCGATCGACCGCACCCAGACCCTGTTGCTGAAGATGGCCATGACCGCGGGCATCACGCTGCTCAGCGCCTCCCTGGTGATGGCCGCCTGCGTCGCCGTGCTCGGCATGGACGCCACCCACCTGCCGCTGCTGTGGGTCTACTCCTACTGCGCGGCCCTCGCCGTGGGCCTGGGCGTGCAGGCCATCAACGCCGCCTTCGGCGGGATCGGCCAACTGGTCTCCATGTTCGTCTTCATCGTCCTCGGACTGCCGTCCTCCGGCGCCACCGTCCCGCTCCAGGCCGTCCCCGGCTTCTACCGGTTCCTGTCCCACTTCGAGCCCATGCGCCAGCTCGGCGACGGGGTCCGCGCGATCCTCTACTTCGACGCGCGCGGCGACGCCGGCCTCACCCGCTCCTGGATCATGATCGCCGTCGGTACGGTCCTCGCCCTGCTCTTCGGCTTCGCGATGACGGCGTACTACGACCGCAAGGGCCACAAACGCCTCACACCGCAACCGGCCTGAGGCACGCCCCGGCTGGATAGCCTGCTGGCCGGCAGGCTCGACCGGACCGATCAGTCGGCGTACGCGACCAGCGAGGTGAGAGATGAGCTTCACCACCCGGCCCACCCTCCAGGGCACCTTCGGCATGGTGTCGTCCACACACTGGCTGGCCTCCCAGTCGGCGATGGCCGTACTGGAGGACGGCGGCAACGCCTACGACGCGGCCGTCGCCGGAGCCTTCGTGCTGCACGTCGTCGAACCCCATCTCAACGGGCCCGCCGGCGAGGTTCCGGTCCTGCTCGCCCCGGCCGGCGGCGAGGTACGGGTGCTGTGCGGACAGGGCGTGGCGCCGGCGGGCGCGACCGTCGCCCACTACCGGGCGCTCGGCCTGGACCTCGTGCCGGGCACGGGACCGCTGGCCGCCGCCGTGCCCGGCGCCTTCGACGCCTGGATGCTCCTGCTGCGCGACCACGGCACCAAGGACCTCGACGACGTCCTGAAGTACGCCGTCGGGTACGCCGAGCACGGCCACGCGCCCGTGGAGAACGTCGGCGCGACCGTGGAGACCGTACGGGAGCTGTTCGAGACGGAGTGGACCTCGTCGGCCGAGGTCTACCTCGCGGGCGGCCGGGCACCGCGCCCCGGTGCGCTCCTGCGCAATCCCGCCCTTGCCGCCACCTGGAAGCGGCTGCTCGCCGAGACCGCCGGGGTGGGCGGCCGCGAGGCGCGGATCGAGGCCGCGCGCGAGGTGTGGCGGTCCGGATTCATCGCCGAGGCGCTGCTGCGGCAGTCCGCCCGGCCCACCCTGGACAGCAGCGGCGCCCGCCACACCGGCACGCTCACGGCCGCCGACCTCGCCGGCTGGTCCGCGACGTACGAGACGCCGGCGACGTACGACTGGAACGGCTGGACCGTCTGCAAGGCCGGCCCCTGGAGCCAGGGCCCGGCCTTCCTCCAGCAGCTCGCGCTGCTCCCGCCCGAACTGCCCGCGTACGGCTCCGCGGAGTACGTGCATCTGCTGGTCGAGGGCTGCAAGCTCGCCATGGCCGACCGGGAGGCCTGGTACGGCGACGCGGCCGAGGTCCCGCTGGCCGACCTGCTGTCGGCCCCCTACAACGCCGGACGCCGGTCGCTGGTCGGCGACAAGGCGTCGTACGAACTGCGGCCCGGCAGCCCCGGCGGCCGGACCCCACGGCTGAGCACGCGCGCGTACGACATCGCCGCCGACGAGCCCGGGTTCAGTCCCCTGGGCGTGGGCGAGCCGACGGTCGCCGGGGCGGAGGTCGGCGCGGACGGGCTCACCCGGGGCGACACCTGCCACCTCGACGTCGTCGACCGGTGGGGCAACATGGTCGCGGCCACGCCCAGCGGCGGCTGGCTGCAGTCCAACCCGGTCGTGCCCGAGCTGGGCTTCCCGCTCGGCACCCGGCTGCAGATGACCTGGCTCGACGAGGGCCTGCCGAACGCGCTCACCCCCGGCCGCCGCCCCCGCACCACCCTCACCCCCTCGATCGCCCTGCGCGACGGGGTGCCGGTGCTGGCCTTCGGCACACCCGGCGGCGACCAGCAGGACCAGTGGCAACTGCACTTCTTCCTCGCCGTGGCCCTCCACGCGCGGGTGCGCGGCGGCCTCGACCTGCAGGGCGCGATCGACGCCCCGAACTGGCACAACGACTCCTTCCCCGGTTCCTTCTACCCGCGCGGCATGCGGCCGGGCAGCGTCACCGTCGAGTCCCGGATGCCGACGGAGGTGGTGGAGGGGCTGCGGCGGCGCGGCCACGACGTCACCGTCGGCGGCCCCTGGTCGGAGGGGCGGCTGTGCGCGGTCGCGCGTGACCCCGGGACCGGAATCCTGTCGGCCGCCGCGAACCCGCGGGGGATGCAGGGGTACGCCGTGGGCCGCTGACCGGGGGGAGCGCCCCGCGCGCACCGGTTCTTCATCCCGATTCCGCCTGGTGTGCACCGGCGGGGTGGGGATTGTCAGTGGGACGTGCTCTCATGGACGCATGATCGAGGACAGGGAACCCATCGACGGCATTGACGAGTTTCTCGCCCGCCGCTCGGCCGACGTGGAGGAGGCGGTCCGCAAGGCCGCCGCGGCCGAGATCATGCCCCGCTTCCGGCGGCTCGCCGCGCACGAGGTCGACCAGAAGGCCGGACCCCACGACCTGGTGACCGACGCCGACCGCGGCGCCGAGCGGTTCCTCACCGAGGCCCTCGGAGCCCTGCTGCCCGGTTCGGTCGTCGTCGGCGAGGAAGCGGTCCACGCCGACCCGGCGACGTACGGGGCGATCCAGGGCGACGCGCCGGTGTGGATCGTCGACCCCGTCGACGGCACCCGCCAGTTCGTGCGCGGCGAGGACGGCTTCTGCACCCTGGTCGCCCTGGCCCACCACGGCGTGCTGCTCGCCTCCTGGACGTACGCAGCGGCCCGCGACCAGTTGGCCACGGCCGTGCGGGGCGGCGGCGCCTTCCTCGACGGCGAGCGGCTGTTCGCCGGCCCGCCCGCCCCCGGCCGCGACCTCGAGGTGGCCACCTCCCACCCCGACTACACCACCGACGAGCAGAAGCGCGCCCTGCTGGCTCTGTGGACGGGCGGCGTCGCGCCGCGCGCGTGCGGATCGGCGGGCCTGGAGTATCTCGCCATAGCCCGGGGCGAGTCGGACGCCACGGCCTTCTCCTGGGAGGCGGCCTGGGACCACGCGGCCGGGCTGCTGCTGGTCGAGGAGGCGGGCGGCGCCCATCTCACCCTCACCGGCGAGCCGTTCCGCATCACCGGCGGCAACTCCCTGCCGTTCACGGCGGCTCGCGACGCGGCGACGGCCCGCCGGGTGGCGGACCTGCTGGCGGGAAGCGGCCCTTCGGCGGGCTGACGCGGGTGCCCCACCGGCCCGGGGAGGCTTTTCGGCGGGCGGGCGGCCGCTGCGGGTGGGGGGCTCGGGGCCGACGCTCGGCGGGCGGTCGCGGGCGCCGCGTTCGGCCCCCGCGCCGAGGGGCTTGTCGTACCCCCGGCATATCCTGAACCCGGGGGCCGCCGGTCTGCGGGGGCCTCCCGCTGACGAAGGGGTCGGAAGTGCCGTCGATGCTCGATGCGGTCGTGGTGGGAGCGGGGCCCAACGGGCTGACCGCCGCAGTGGAGCTGGCCAGACGCGGTTTCTCCGTGGCGCTCTTCGAGGCGAAGGACACGGTCGGCGGGGGAGCCCGCACCGAGGAGCTCACCCTTCCCGGCTTCCGGCACGACCCCTGCGCCGCCGCCCACCCCCTCGGCATCAACTCCCCGGCCTTCCGCGCACTGCCCCTCGAGCGGTACGGCCTGCAGTGGCTGCACGCCGACCTGCCGATGGCCCACCCCTTCCCCGACGGCAGCGCCGCCGTGCTGTCCCGGTCCGTCGCCGAGACCGCCGCCTCCTTCGGCCCGCGCGACGCGGGCGCGTACCGCAGGCTGGTCGAGCCGTTCCTGCCCCGGTGGGACACCCTCGTCCGCGACTTCATGTCCCTGCCGCTGACCGCGCTCCCGCGCGACCCGGTCATGCTCGCCCGCTTCGGCCTGGCCGGCCTGCCCCCGGCCGCCTGGCTGACCCGCCGTTTCCGCGACGAACCGGCCAAGACCCTCTTCGCCGGTCTCGTCGCCCATGTCATGGCACCGCTCAGCGGCTTCGCCACCGGCGCGATCGGCCTGGTCTTCGCCCTTGCCGCGCACGCCCGCGGCTGGCCGCTGGCCCGCGGCGGCTCCCAGGCGATCTCGGACGCCCTCGCCGCGTACTTCGAGGACCTCGGCGGCAGCGTCCACACCGACTACGAGGTCAAGCGGCTCGACGACCTGCCCCCGGCCCGCGCCTATGTCTTCGACACCTCGCCCACCGCCCTCGCCCGGATCGCGGGCTTCGGCGGGTACTACGCGGGCTACAAGTACGGCCCCGGCGCGTTCAAGATCGACTACGCGCTCGACGGGCCGGTTCCCTGGACCGCCGCGGAGGCCCGCTCCGCCGGCACCGTCCAGATCGGCGCGGACAGCGCGGAGATCGGCGCCGCCCTGCGCGCCGCCTCGCGGGAGCACCGCGCTCCGGACCGCCCCTTCCTGATCACGGTCCAGCCGGGCGTCGTCGACCCCACCCGCGCTCCGGCCGGCAAGCAGGTCTTCTGGGCGTACGGCCATGTGCCGCACGGCTGGAGCGGAGACCTCACCGACGTGATCGAGCGTCAACTGGAGCGCTTCGCCCCGGGGTTCCGCGACCGCGTCCTCGCCCGGGCGATCGCCGGCCCCGCCGAACTCGCCGCGCGCAATGCCAACTACGTGGGCGGAGACATCGCTTCGGGCGCGGTCTCCGGTCTGCAGATCATGCTCCGGCCCAGGCTGACCCTCTCGCCGTACACCACCCCGCACCCGGCCGTCTTCATCTGCTCCTCGGCCACCCCGCCGGGCCCCGGTGTCCACGGCATGTCGGGCCACAACGCGGCGAAGGCGGTGTGGCGGAGACTGCGGCAGACCGCGTAGGACGACGAAGCCCATTGAATGTTCAAATAGAATGGGTAGAGTACGGCACGCTCCGAAGTCGCCTGCCGATTCCCGGAGTTCCCGCGCGCCGCGCGGTCCGGTCGAGGCCCGCGCCCCCTCACCCCGCCCAGGAGGCCGACGCGCATGACCTCCGTACACAACCTTCCACCCGCACCCGCCGACCCCCGTGCCGTCCTCGACTCCGCCGCCCTGCCCGAGCCGGCCCGGGTCTGGCTGCGGGAGGCCGCGGCGAGCGTCGCCGTCCGGCCGAACGCGATCCGGGTCCTCTTCCCCGCCGCACGCAGACGCTGCGGGCAGCAGCCTCTGGACGCGCAGTGGAGCGTCGACGAGGCGGCCCGCGCCGTCCTGCTGATCTCCCTGCCGCAGCGCGGCCAGGACCTCGCCGACCAGGTGGCCGTCCTGTTCCGGCACGGCGACCCGGCCGAACAGCGGGCCGTGCTCAAGACGTTGCCCCTGCTCGACGACCGGGAGGCCGCACCTGACGGGGCCTTCGGTGAGATGGCCCTGACCCTCGTCCGGGAGGCCCTGCGCGGAGCCGGCGCCGATGTCCTCGAGGCCGCACTCGGGCCGTACGCGGCCGCCCGGCTGCCCGACCCCGAGTATCGCCGAGCCGTCCTCGGGTGTGTCCTCGGCGGGATCCCCCTCGACCGGGTGGCCGGGCTCGACACCCGCGCCGACCGTGAACTCGCCCGCATGCTCGCCGACCTGGCCCACGACCGGATCGCCGCGGCCCAGGACGTACCGGCCTGCGTCTGGCCGCTGGTGCGCGCCTTCCCCGACGTCGCGGACCTCCTCGCCGCCCGCGCCCGCGTCCTCGCGTCCACCGTGCCGGACACGGCGGCCCGTGCCCTCGCCGCAGCCGAGGAACTCGCCGCGGCCCAGGAACTCGCCGCGGCCCAGGAACTCGCCACGGCCGACGGACTCGCGGCGCCGCGCGAAGAGGCCTGACCGCCTGACGTCCTCCGGCCGCCGCGCGGACCGAAATCCGCCGGTGGCCCGGCGGCCCGCCTGGTATAGACACGGGCATGACCACCATCACGCTCGTGCAGGGTGACATCACCGAGCAGTCCGTGGACGCCGTCGTCAACGCGGCGAACTCCTCGCTGCTCGGCGGCGGTGGCGTCGACGGCGCCATCCACCGCCGGGGCGGCCCCGCGATCCTGGAGGACTGCCGCCGTCTGCGCGCCGGCCACTACGGCAAGGGCCTGCCCACCGGTCGGGCGGTCGCCACGACCGCGGGCGACCTGGACGCGCGCTGGGTCATCCACACCGTCGGTCCCGTGTACAGCGCGAGTGAGGACCGCTCGGCGTTGCTGGCCTCCTGCTACCGCGAGTCCCTGCGGGTGGCGGACGAACTGGGTGCCCGCACGGTCGCGTTCCCCGCGGTGTCGGCGGGCGTCTACGGCTGGCCGATGGACGACGCCGCCCGGATCGCCGTGCGGACGGTCCGTGAGGCGGAGACGGACGCCGAGGAGGTGCGGTTCGTGCTGTTCGACGAGGAGGCGTACGACGCGTTCGCGCGGCAGGTCCGATGAGCCGGCGGTGACACGCCGCCGGACGGCACATCCTGAAGATCCATGGCAATCCCGACATATTGTCTGAATATGACGAAATGCCATGTTCTGTATCTGGCGTGCACCGCCGCGATCGTCGGGACGTCGCTCGGTGCCGCCCCGTCGGCCGCCGCCCGGACGGCCCATGTGGTCCGGCCGGGGGAGTCGATCCAGAAGGCGGTCGACGCCGCCGTACCGGGCGACACCGTTTTCGTCGCCCCCGGGACCTACCGCGAGAGCGTCACCATCGGCACCGACCGGGTGACCCTGCGCGGCGCCGGACCCCGCACCGTGCTCCAGCCGGCCCCCGCGGCGACCAGGGCGGCCGGCACCTGCGCCGCGGACGGCAACGGCATCTGTGTGACCGGGACGAAGGACCGCAAGGTCCAGGGCGTCACCGTCACCTCCCTCACCGTCTCCGGGTTCACGAAGAACGGCGTCTACGCGAGTGCCACCGACGGGCTGACCGTGCGGAGGGTGACAGCGGAGAAGAACGGGGTCTGGGGCATCGCCGCCGAGGGCTCGGTGCGCACCGCGTTCCGCAGCAACACCGCGCGGGACAACGGCGACGCGGGTCTCTTCCTCGCCAACTCGGTCAAGGAGGAGCAGGGTGCGACCGACACACAGGGCACCGTGGTCCAGGGCAACCGCATGGAGGGCAACCGGATCGGCGTCACCGTCCGCCGGCTGCGCGACCTCACCGTCGCCCGCAACCGGATGACCGGCAACTGCGCGGCCGTCTTCGTCGTCGGCGACGAGAACAAGCCGAAGGCCGGACTTGTCACCGTGCGCGACAACCGCATCGAGCGCAACAACAAGTCCTGCCCGAAGACCCCGCGACTCGACGCCCTCCAGGGCTCCGGGATCGTCCTCACCGGCGCCGAGGACAGCCTGATCACCCGGAACGTGATCACGGACAACGCGGGCAGCTCCCCGCTCTCCGGCGGCATCGTCCTGTTCAAGAGCTTCGTGGGCACCACCAGCGAGCGGAACCGGATCAGCGGCAACGTGCTGAGCGGCAACTCCCCGGCCGACCTGGTCAACGCCGACACCGGCCAGGGCAACACCTTCGAGGGCAACTCCTGCCGGCTGTCCCGGCCCGCGGGCCTGTGCTGACCGGCCGCACCCACCCCTCCACGGCCGCACCCACTCCACCAAGGAAGGAAGGCGGACATGACGACCGCTGAAACCGCCGTGACCGCTGAGACCGCCCCACCGCCGTCCATGCGGCTGCGGGAGCTCGTGTTCGGTGCGGCCTGCGCCGCCGCACTGCGCGCCGCCGCCCGGCTCGGCGTCGCCGACATCCTCGGGGACGCCCCCCGGACGGTGGAGAGCCTCGCCGCCGATGCGCACTGCGCGACGGGCCCGCTGCGCCGGCTGCTGCGGACCCTGACCTGCTACGGCGTCTTCACCGAACGCCCCGACGGCACCTTCGCCCACACCGAGATGTCCCGGCTGCTGCGCGAGGACGACCCGCACAGCCTGCGCAACATCGCCCTGTGGTGCACCGAGCCGTGGACCTGGGACGCCTGGCCGAGGCTCGACGAGGCGGTGCGCACCGGCGGCAACGTCGTCCAGAACCTGTACGGCAAGGAGTTCTTCACCTATCTCAACGAGGACGCCCCCGAGTCCGCCGAGATCTTCAACCGTGCCATGACCACCTCCAGCGAGCAGTCGGCCCGGGAGGTCGCCGCCCTGCTCGACCTGTCGGGCTGCACGTCCGTCGCCGACATCGGCGGCGGCCAGGGGCACGTCGTGGCGAGCCTGCTCGACAAGTACCCGGCGATGCGGGGCAGCCTGCTCGACCTGCCCCGCGTGGTCGACCACGCCCTGCCCCGGCTGCGCGACGGCGGCGACCTCGCGCACCGCGCCCGGATCGTGCCCGGCGACGTCCGCGCGGCCGTACGCGTCAGCGCCGACGTCTACATCATCAAGAACATCCTGGAGTGGGACGACGCGAGCACGGCCCGCACCCTGGCCAACGTCATCGGCGCGGGCGGCCCCGGCACCCGGGTCGTCGTCATCGAGAACCTCGTCGACGACACCCCGTCGATGCGCTTCAGCACCGCGATGGACCTGCTGTTGCTCCTCAACGTGGGCGGCGCCAAGCACACCACCGAGAGCATGGTGAGCCGGATCACCGACGCCGGCCTGGTCATCGACGACATCCGGCCGGTCAACCCCTATCTGCACGCCTTCGACTGCCACGTCCCGGAGTGACGCGGCGGTCCCCGAAACCACCGGTCGCCGGGCCCGCAGCGTCGCGGGCCCGGCGGCCGGTGACCCCGGCGGGCTCAGCCGGCCGGGTCGCGCTCCCAGAGGTAGAAGCGCCGCGCCATGGCGTCCTTGGGGGAGCGCCAGGTCGCGGGGTCGTAGGCGCTGACGTACGCCGACAGGCGCTCGCTGACGTCCCGGAACTCCGGATGACCCGTCACCTTGGCGATGGCCGGTCCCGGCTCGCGCTCGGACTCGATCAGATGCATGTACACGTCGCCGAACTCGAAGAGGCTGCGCCGCACGACACCGACCAGGTGCGGCAGCTCCCCCCGGTCGGACTCCTCGAACACCTTGGCGATGTCCGGGGCGGACCCCGGGGCCATCCGGGCGACGATCAGGGCTTGGTGCATGGGGGAGTGTCCTCCGTCCGGCTCAGTCGGTCAGGCCGCGAGTGGTGCCCCGCTCGGCGGCGGCCTTCTCGATGCGGTCCCGGATCAGGGCCATCTGGACCTTGGAGTTCCGGTTGATGTTGTCGGTCATCCACTCGTCGTCGACCGGCGCGTCCGGCTTCATCGCGAAGTCCTGCGTCCAGATCATCCGCACTCCGGCCGGCACCTCCTCGTACCGCCAGTGGATGTCCATGTGGGCGAACGGCCCCGTCTCCACCCGGCGGGCCCGCACGCTCAGCGTGTCGCGGTCCGGCTCGCGCTCGGAGACCCAGCTCCACACCTTGCCGTTCTCGTCCGGGTGCATGGTCAGCCGGAAGGTCGTCCGGTTTCCCTCCCGGGAGAGGACCTCCACCGAGGCGTACTCGGTGAAGAGCCGCGGCCACCTCTCCAGGTCGTTGGTCATGTCCCAGACCAGGTCCAGCGGGGCGGCGATGGTGATCTCGTTCTGCGTGTGTCCGGTCATGGCGTCACGCCCCCGCCGGCAGCGCGCTGTTCACCTGGTCGAGGAACTCCCGCGGTGTGCGGCAGCGCTCCAGGTCCACGTCCAGCGCCGTACCGAACCGGTTCTCCAGCTCGCCCACGATGCCCAGCATGCCGAGCGAGTCGATGCCGAGGTCGCCGAACTCGCCGTCGGCGTGCTCCTTCAGCAGTTCCGGCGCGACGGTGATCCCGGCGGCCTTCTTCATCAGCCCGGCCAGCTCTTCCACGGTGATGCGGTCACTCATGCGGTACCTCTCCTCTGTGGTGTGCCCCGCTACGAGGCATTGGCGGCGCCGTGCCGCAGCACCAGCGCCGAGTTCGACCCCATGAGGCCCCGGCTGAGGACCAGCGCCGTGCGCACCTCGGCGGTACGGGCACGGCCGGTCACCAGATCGAGGTCATGGCAGATGTCGAACACGTGGGGGGTGGGCGGGATCAGGCCGTGCTCCATCGTCAGGACGGCGGCCGCGGCGTCCAGCACCGGCGCCCCGCCGTAGGCCCGGCCGATACCGGTCTTCGGCGCGGTGACCGGCACCTTCCTGCCGTGCGCGCCGAGCGCGTCGGCGAGGGCGAGGGCCTCGGCCCGGTCCGCCTCCGGCACTCCGAGGGCGTCGGCGAAGACCACGTCGATCTCCTCCGGCGCGCAGCGCGCCTCCGCGAGCGCGCCCCGGATCGCCTGCGCGAGCCCCTCCCGGGAGTCCGCCCAGCGGGACGCCCCGGTGAACGTGGCCGCATGGCCCTCGAGGGTGGCCTGCACCCGCGCGCCCCGCTCCCGGGCCGAGCACTCCGCCTCCACCACGAACATCGCACCGCCCTCCGCGGGCACGAACCCGCAGGCGGCGTCGGTGAACGGACGGTAGGCACGCGACGGGTCCTCGACGGTGCTCAGCGCGTCGTAGCCCAGCTGGCAGACCACCGAGTACGGGGCGAGCGGCGCCTCGGTCGACCCGGTCACCACCACATCGGTGCCGCGCCGCACCGCCCGCGCCGCGTGCGCGAGGGCGTCCAGACCGCCCGCCTCGTCGGCGGCGACGACCGAACAGGGCCCCTTGAAGCCACGGCGGATGGAGATCTGGCCGGTGCTCGCGGCGTAGAACCAGGCGATCGACTGGTACGGCCCCACGAACCGGCTGCCCTTCCCCCACAGCTGCTGCAGCTCCCGCTGGCCGAACTCGCCGCCGCCGGAACCGGCCGCGGTGACCACGCCCACCGAGTACGGCGCGTCGACCGTGTCGGCCCGGCCGAGCCGGGCGTCGTCCAGCGCGAGATCCGCCGCGGCCATCGCGAAGTGGGTGAACCGGTCCGTCTGGACGAGGAAGCGCTCCTCCACGGCGGCCGCCGGGTCGAAGTCCCGGACCTCGCCGGCCACCCGCAGCGGCAGGTGCTCGCACCCGTCGCGGGTCACCCGGTCGAGGACGCTGATGCCTTCCTGGGTGGCCTTCCAGAAGGCCCGGGTGCTGGTTCCGTTGGGCGCCACGACACCGATTCCGGTGACGGCGGCACGCCGTGGATGCGGTTCGCTCATCGTGTCCTCTCCCTCTCCCTCGGCCGGGTCAGGACCACCGCGGACTGGAACCCGCCGAACCCGCTGCCCACGGAGAGCACACTGTGCAGCGTCCGTTCGCGCGCGACCCGCGGCACGTAGTCCAGGTCGCACTCGGGATCGGGGGTCTCGTAGTTCGCGGTGGGCGGTACCACCTGGTGGGCCAGGGCCAGGACGCAGGCGACGACCTCGATCGCGCCGATCGCGCCCAGCGAGTGACCCACCATGGACTTGATGGAGCTCATCGGAGTGGCGTGGGCGTGCTCGCCCAGGGCCCGTTTCACCGCGGCCGTCTCATGACGGTCGTTCTGCTGGGTGCCCGACCCGTGCGCGTTGACGTAGTCGATCGCGGTGGGGTCGAGGCGGGCGTGGTCGAGGGCGGACTCGATGGCCCGCGCCATCTCCAGGCCCTCCTTGGTCAGGCCCGTCATGTGGTAGGCGTTGCCGAAGGTGGCGTAGCCGCTCAGCTCGCAGTACACGTGCGCGCCGCGGGCCTTGGCGTGCTCCAGCTCCTCCAGCACCAGGACGGCGCCGCCCTCGCCCATGACGAACCCGTTGCGCTCGGCGTCGAAGGGGCGAGAGGCGTGCTCGGGGTCGTCGTTGTTCGGCGAGGTGGCCTTGATCGCGTCGAAGCACGCCATGGTGATCGGGGAGATCGGCGAGTCCGACGCACCCGCTATGCAGACGTCGGCCCGGCCCTCCTCGATCGTGTGGAAGGCGTACCCGACGGCGTCGAGCCCCGAGGTGCAGCCGGTGGAGACCGTCTGCACCGGGCCGCGCGCCTCGAACCGCTCGGCCACCGTGGCGGCCAGCGTGGCCGGCGTGAACGCCCGGTGCAGATGGGCGTCCGCCTCGCGGTGGTCGACGTCCCAGCGCTGCCCGCGGTGGCTGACCAGGACGTAGTCGTGCTCCAGGCGGGTGGTGCCGCCCACCGCGGTGCCCAGCGACACCCCGACCCGCCAGGGGTTCTCCCGGGCGAGGTCGAGACCCGCGTCCTTCACCGCCTCCGCCCCGGCGACCAGCGCGAACTGTATGTACCGGTCGCTCCGGGCGATCTGCTCCGCGTCCAGGCCGTGCGCGGCCGGGTCGAAGTCGCACTCCGCGGCGATCCGCGACCTCAGGCCGGCCGGGTCGAAGAAGGTGATGCCCCGCGTCGCGGTCCGCCCGTTCGAGAGCAGGTCCCAGAAGGCCGGCGCACCGATGCCGCCCGGGGCGACCACGCCTATGCCGGTGACCGCCACCCGCCTGGTCACGAGACCACCTCGGCGGTCTCCTCTGTGTCCACGTGTCCCAGCGGCGGGCTCGGGGCCAGCGGACCGAGGTGGAAGACGATCCGCGCCTCCACCTTCCCCACGTTGCGGAAGCGGTGGCGCATGTGCATGGGGATCAGCAGCCCCTGCTCCGGCTGCAGCGGCACGGGCTCGCCGTCGAGGTCCACCTCGAGCCGCCCGCAGAGGACGTACACGAACTCCTCGGAGTACGGGTGGTAGTGCTCGCCGATGCGGTCACCGGGCTGGATCAGGGCCACGCCCATGAAACCGCTGGTGGAGCCGACCGTGGCCGGGGTGAGCATGGCGCGCAGGTCACCGCCGCGCCGGGTGTTGGGCTCGACCTCGCTGAGATCCACGACTCTGGGACGGGAATGGTTCACGACGTTGCTCCGATCGTGTGCAGTGCGGACAGGCCGGACGGGCCGAAGAGGACTGACGGGTTCAGGCCTCGGGTGAACGGCGGTCGGTGACGAGGGCCATCCGGGCGGGCCCGGCGGAGCCCTTCGCGGCCGCGGTGTCCAGCAGCTTCTTCAGCTCGGCGGCCTTCGGCGCGAGCGCGGGGTCGTCGGCGCCGTGGCCGCCGCGCACGTCGACCAGCCGCACCACGACGTCGTCGCGCTGGAAGATCGTGCTGCGCACCACCGGGCCGTTCGGGTCGTCCGCGGCCGTCTCGTCCTGCCGGGCCAGCAGCTGGGCCAGCTCCAGGCCGCGGCCGGCCCGGGCCGGGTAGTACAGCGCGAGCCGCTCCGCCTTCGGGTCGTCCTGGTCCGCCGTGACGTGGTGGACGGCGGGCAGCGCCGCCCGGGTGAAGAAGACCCGGGCGGAGTCGGGGTCGTCGAGGTCCCGGTCCTGCTCCAGGTACGGGTTGATGGCGTCCTCGACGGCCCGCACCTCGGGCTGCCGGGCGACATGGCGCAGCGCCGCGAGCAGGTCGCCGCGCACCTCGATCGCGCGGACCACCCGGTTGCCGTGCATGAACAGGGACGTGCGGCAGAGCCGGGTGGTGTCGTCGACCTTCGGGTCGGGGGAGGCGTAGTCGGAGAGGATGCTCGCGACGGTCTCCTCGCTGCCCGGCTTGACGGTGAACGTGAGCGCGTGCCGGATCACCCCGTCGCCCATGCGGGGCGCGGACTGCAGGGTGCGGTCGGCGGCCGACGCCGGGCCACCGGTCTCCCGTACGACGTGGAAGCGCAGCGAGCGGGTGTCGCGCACGCAGTTGTGCAGCGGCTTCACCATCTGCACGTGTTCCTCGCTGTTCACCCAGGTGAGGAACGGCGGGGCGCTCTCCCACTCGCTGGTGATCAGCCACTGGGAGGGGTTCTCGATCGACTGGCACAGCTGGTCGCTGACGTGCCCGGGGACGGAGGCGACCTGGTTGCAGAGCTGCTCGTACGCCTCCAGGAACTGCTGCTGGGCGCCGTCGTAGACGTCCACCAGCAGCACGACCCGGAGCCGGGAGCCGTCGAACACGGACTGGGAGACCCGCTGCGACACCTGGCGGGTCAGCGGGGCGGAGGCGGGAGCGGAGGTGGTGGTCATGCGGCACATCTCCTTCGGAGGCGGGTGAGCGCTGCGAGGCGGACGTGACTCGATCCTGGGCCGGTCCCCACGGGCGCGCGATTCGGATGGACTACGTGGGTGACCGGCCGGCCCCCTGGGGGTGACGGAGGCTCACCTGAGATGGGCGAAGACCACCAGGTTGTCCGTGTAGTCCCGCACCGAGCGGTCGTACGCACCGGCGCAGGTGATGAGGCGGGCCTCGGCCCGGGGCGTGTCGCCGTAGACCCGCCGGCTGGGGAAGTCGTTCTTGGCGAAGGTCTCCACGCTGTCGACCTCGAAGTGCGCGGTGCGGTGGTCGGTCCGCAGGACGTCGAAGACGTCGCCCTTCCGGAGTGCGCTCAGCCCGGCGAAGACGGCGGCGGAGGTCTTCGTGTCGACGTGCCCGGCGATGACCGAGGTGCCGGTCTCGCCGGGGGTGGGGCCCTTGGCGTGCCAGCCGACGAGGTTGGTGTCGGCGGCGGGCGGGGCCTCGAGCCGGCCCTTCGCGTCGGTGGCGAGCGGGGTGAAGGGTGCGTCCACCGAGATCCTGGGGATGCGCAGCCGCACGGGTGTCGACCGCGGCAGATGCGGGCCCAGGGGCTGTCCGCCGCGCGCGGCGGGGACGGCGGAGCGCGGGGCGCCGGAGGAGTCGGCGGACTCGACGGCCCCGGGTGCCTGCGGCGCCTGCCGCGCCTGCGGCGGGCGGGACGAGCCGGACGACGACGGGTCGTTTCCGCCGACCAGGCTCACCGCGAAGATCAGCAGCGCCGTGGCGCACAGCACGGTCAGCGACGAACGGGACCCCTGACCGGCCGGCTCCGGGCCGTCGAGGAGGGGAGAGGAAGGGGGGACTGCCATCGAAGAACACCTCGGCTGGGGCACTGCGGGGATGCGGCCAGGACAGGGGGTGGGGCGGGGTTACGGGGAGGGGTGACGGCACTGGAGGGCCGGGGGGGCGGGGGGAACGGGTCGACGGTCCGGTCCCGGAAACGGCCGGCGCGGGTCGGACCGGCGGCCGCCACGCGATGCACCGGTGGCGGCCGCGGCTCTATCGCGTCCGGC
Source organism: Streptomyces sp. NPDC002588 (assembly GCF_040295925.1). NCBI lineage: Bacteria > Bacillati > Actinomycetota > Actinomycetes > Kitasatosporales > Streptomycetaceae > Streptomyces > Streptomyces sp. NPDC002588. Next base: position 43,085 of record NZ_JBEOWF010000007.1, on the reverse strand, counting down.
ACGGATCAGGCCAGACCGTGCGCCGACTTCTTACGGCGCGCGGTGTACAGGCCCGCTCCGGCCACCGCCAGGACTGCCAGACCGCCCGCGGTCACGGCAGGCGCGGCCAGCGCGCCGCCGCCGGTGTGCACCCCGCCGCTGGGCTTGTCCTTGCCGCCGCTCCAGGATCCGCTGTCCTCCTTGGACCAGGACGAGTCCTCCTCCTTGCTCCAGGAGGAGTCCTCCTCCTTCGCGCTGTCCTCCTTGGCCCCGTCCTCCTTGCTCCAGGAGTCCTTGCCCTTGTCGTGACCGTCGTTCACGGCGGTCAGCGCGCCGCCACCGGCGTGGACGCCGCCGTGGGGCTTGTGCTCCTTGCCACCGTCCTCCTTGCTCCAGCCGGAGTTCGCCTTGTCGTACGACGACGACTCCTCCTTGCTGTAGGAGGAGTCGCCCTTCTCCCAGTCACCGTCGGCCGCGTACGCGGGAGCGGTGACGGCGAGGACGGCCGAGGCGGCCGCCGTTGCCAGGATGATGCGAGCAGAACGCATATTCGGGTTCCTTCCGACACGGCCGGGCAGCTGTCGTTTCGTCAGCTGGAATGACCCGGCCCTGACGTGATCCACCGTCAGTCACCTCGGGCGCTGCCACCACTCGGGGCGCTCACGCGGGTGAAGGGACCCGGCAAACGAGTCGGCCGGCAGCGCGGGGGCTGCCGGCCGACGGGTCGCGCTCGGTGATGGTCAGGGGCTGGTCCGGGGCAAGGACAGTACGGCGGCGAGCGCCTGACGCAGCGTCGACTCGGGGTCCGCGTCCGGCCCCTCGGCACGCCAGGCGACGAAGCCGTCGGGCCGGACGAGTACCGCGCCCCCCGGTGCGACGCCGTGGCACTCCCGCCAGTCCGCCCCGCCCTCGGGCGTCAGCTCGGCATCGGGCCCGGCGCCCACCCGGTAGGGGACGAGCGGCACCGTCAGCCGGCCGGCGAGCCGCAGCGCGGCCTCGTGCCAGCCGGCGTCCGTCCCGGCGTCGCTGAGCAGGACCGGCGACCGCTCGTACAGGTCGAGGGTGGAGATCCGCTCGCCCTGCCGCCGCACCCACATGTGGGGTGCCCGGCTGCCGGGCTCGCCGGTCAGGGAGAGCTGCTCCGGGACGACGGGGGTCTCGGGGTCGGCGCCGACGACCGCGCCCCGCGGGTAGCGGTAGCCGAGGGCCACGTTGAGGATGCCGCGCTGGGGTCCGCCGCCGCCGGCGCCCGGCGGGGGCGCGAAACCGGGGTGGCTGTGCTCGGCCGACCGGGCGGCCGCACGGGCGCTGGTGGCCTCGGCCACCGGGCGGCGCTCGGCGTCGTAGGTGTCCAGCAGTCCGTCGCCCGCCCAGCCGCCGAGCACCGCCGCCAGCTTCCAGGCGAGGTTGTGGGCGTCCTGGATGCCGGTGTTGGAGCCGAAGGCGCCGGTGGGGGACATCTCGTGCGCGGAGTCCCCGGCCAGCAGGACGCGCCCGGACCGGTAGGCCCGGGTGACGCGCTGGGCGGCGTGCCAGGGCGCCTTGCCGGTGATCTCCACGTCCAGGTCGGCGACCCCGACCGCCCGCCGGATGTGCTCGACGCACCGCTCGTCGGTGAAGTCCTCCATCGTCTCGCCCTGTTCGGGGTGCCAGGGGGCGTGGAAGACCCAGTGCTCGCGGTTGTCCACCGGCAGCAGCGCGCCGTCGGCGTCCGGCCGGGTCAGGTAGCAGACGATGAAGCGGCGCTCGCCCACCACCTCGGCGAGGCCGCGCGAACGGAACGTCATGCTGACGTTGTGGAAGAGGTCTCCGGGCCCGCTCTGCCCGATGCCGAGCGCCTCCCGCACGGGGCTGCGCGGCCCGTCCGCGGCGACGAGGTACTGGGCGCGGAAGGTGGTGTGCTCGCCCGTCTCACGGCTCTTGACCAGTGCGGTGACCCCGTCGGCGTCGGTGTCGAACGAGAGGAGTTCGGTGCCGAAGCGCAGATCGCCGCCGAGCCGCTCCGCATGGTCGAGCAGGACCGGCTCCAGGTCGTTCTGGCTGCACAGGCACCAGGCGCTCGGGCTGAACCGGGCCAGCCCGCCCCCCGGGTCGATGTTCTTGAACAGCCACTCGCCGGCGTCGCCGACCAGGGTGGGCGTCTGCAGGATGCCGTGGTTGTCGGCCAGTGTCTCGGCGGCCCGGTGGATCGCCTCCTCGACGCCGGCCACCCGGAACAGTTCCATGGTGCGGACGTTGTTGCCGCGGCCACGGGGGTGGATGGAGGTGCCGGTGTGGCGTTCCACCAGGGTGTGCCGTACCCCGAGCCGGCCCAGGAAGAGCGAGGTCGACAGCCCCACCAGGGAACCGCCGACGACGAGGACAGGGATCTCGTGGACACTCTCGCCGGTTCGGCCGGCGCTTTCGTTCGTCATTCCCCATGCATTGCCCCGCACGGCGGACCGTGCCCCGGCGGGTACCCGCTTCACCCGCTTGACCCAGGCGATTCACCGAGCTGACAGGGGTGGTGACGCCTGCGCAGGTGAACGGGTGGCGCCGGCCGGCGCCACCCGTGAGGAGCATCGCCTGCTCAGCCCTCGATGCGGTGCGTGGTCCAGAACGACGTCAGGTCCGTGGTCGTGGCGGCCTGCGCGGCCGCCTTGAACTCGGCGGTGGTCGAGACGCCGTACCAGTGCGCGGTGGCGTAGTCCTTCAGGAGCTTGGCCATCGCGGTGTCGCCGATGAGGCGGCGCAGGTCGTGCAGGGCGCACTTGCCGTAGGTGTAGACGACGGTGCCGTACCGGGAGGAGTGGGCGTCCCAGTAGGCCATCGAGTTGGTGATCTTCTCGGCCGCCGAGGCCCACGAGACGCTGTTCCAGCAGTTGGTGCCGGTGCTGCCCAGGGCCAGGTCGGTGGAGTAGTCGGTGAACGACTCGTCCAGCCAGGGGCTGTTGTACTCGTCGTCGCCGACGATGCCGTACCACCACTGGTGGCCGATCTCATGGGTGAGCGCGGTGGTGCTGACCAGGTCGAGGACGAATCCCGGGTACTCCATTCCGCCGAACCAGAAGTTGTTGTCGATGACCGCGTCCAGCTCGCCGTACGGGTAGGCGCCGAAGCGTGCCGCGTGCGCGTCGACGGCGGTCTTCGCGGTGGTGAGCATCGAGTTCGCGCTGCTCGAGCTGATGCCCGAGACGGAGTAGACGTTCACCGGGACCCCGGCGGTGGAGGTGCCGGAGATCTTGGTGAACGGCCCCGCAGCCCAGGCGAAGTCACGGACCTTGGACGCCGTGGCGGTGGTGATCGTACGGCCGCTGGTGCCGGCGGTGTCGACCGAGGTGCCGGTGGCCGGGACCAGCAGGGTCGTCGGGTGGTCGAGGGTCACCTTGAAGTCGGCGGCCAGCGAGTAGAAGGACTCGCCGTTGTTCGTGTACGGGTCCAGGTGCCAGCCCGCCCCGTCCTTGACCGCGAGCACGGGCAGCGCGTTGCCGACGAAGCTGAACGACCCGTCGTACCCGAACCGGTCGGCGCCGCTGGGCACGGTGATGCCGAGGTCGAAGCCGACGGTGGCGCTCTGTCCCTGGGCGAGGGGAGCGGACAGGGTGATCGGCAGGGCGGTGCAGCTCACCGAGAGGGAGCCCGCGGTGCCGCCGGTGACGTTGGTGACCGTGACCGGCATCGCCGAGCAGGTGCCGTGGTAGTTGTCCCACAGCCGCAGGTACACCTCGCTCAGCGGGGTCGCGGAGGCGTTGGTGAAGGTCGCGCTCTCGTGCCCGGTCCAGACCGTGCCGGCGGTGTTGCTGCTGAGGCTGACGGTGTACGACGGCGAGACCGGCGTCCGGGTCGAGTCGGCGGGCGGGGTGGTGCTGTCCGCCGTGTTCAGGGCGATGTCGTCGAGGACGAAGCTGGACTGGAGGCTGGAGTCCTCGGTGCCGGTGAAGGCGAGGGTGACGGTCTGGCCGGCGAACGCCGACACGTCGATCGACTTCTGGACGTACCCGGTGTTCTTGTCGAGGTTCGAGTACGTCGCGAGGGTCGTCGAGCCGATCTTGGCCGTGAGCTTGTCGTACGCCGTGGAGGACGTCGTCTCGGCGGTGTCGATGTGCAGCCAGAAGGTGAGGGTGGCGCTCGCGCAGCCGGACGGGACGGTGACGCTCTGGGAGAGCGTGTCGGTGTGCGTGCCGCCGGTGCCGTCCAGCCAGGCGTAGTGGGTGCCGCCGTGGGCGCTCTGGCCGGTGCGGTCGGTGATCACGCTCGTGGACGACTGGGTCCAGGCGGTGGCACCGCTTTCGAAGTCGCCGGCCGCGACCACCTGGGCCGGGGTGCAGGCGGCTTCCGGTGCGGCCGTCGACGGGGGCGCGGACAGGACGAGGGCGGCCGTCGCGGCGAGGGCCAGGGCACTCGCGGCGAAGGCCTTGCGGGGGGTGGGTCTCACTCGGGGCTCCTTGTGGGGTTGTGCCGAAGGGAGAGCAGCGGTGAGCGACGGGTGGGGGAAGCCTGACAGATTTGACAAGTCCATGCCATAACAACAGGGCAAAGGAATCTCGCAGCGGGCGGCCGCTCCGCCGGCCAAGCCGACGAATCTCACACCCCCCAGAGCCCCGCTCACAGCCGCTCCGCCCCTGCTGTGCGCCACCCTTAACTCCCGGCGCCCCATCAGGGAGACACCTGCGTAATGCACACTTCGTACCGTCGACAAGGCCCTCACCAGGGCCGTTCAGCAGAAGGCGGCAGGACGAAAGGGGCGCCCGTGGCCGTGCCGGACCCGCGGACCGACAGCGCTACGAAGGTGCGCACGGTCTGCTCGTACTGCGGTGTCGGCTGCGGCATGGTCCTCGACATCGGCCGCGGCCCCGACGGACGCCGCGGCGTGCTGAAGGCGTCCGGTGACAAGGAGCACCCCGCGAACCGCGGCCGGCTGTGCACCAAGGGCGCCACCACCGCCGACCTGCTCGCCGCCCCCGGCCGCCTCACCACCGCCCTCGTCCGCGCCGAGCGCGGCGAGGAGCCCGAGCCGGCCCCCGTGGACACGGCCGTCGCCGAGACCGCACGCCGGCTGCGGGCGATCGTCGACGAGCACGGCCCCGACGCCGTCGCCCTCTACGTCTCCGGCCAGATGAGCCTGGAGGCGCAGTACCTCGCCAACAAGCTCACCAAGGGCTATCTGCGCTCCAACCAGATCGAGTCGAACTCCCGGCTGTGCATGGCCAGCGCCGGCACCGGCTACAAGCTCTCCCTGGGCGCCGACGGCCCGCCCGGCTCGTACGAGGACCTCGACAAGGCGGACGTCTTCCTCGTCATCGGCTCCAACATGGCCGACTGCCACCCCATCCTCTTCCTGCGCATGATGGACCGGGTCAAGGCGGGCGCCAAACTGATCGTCGCCGACCCGCGCCGCACCGCCACAGCCGCCAAGGCCGATCTGTTCCTGCAGGTCAAACCGGGTACGGACCTCGCCCTCCTCAACGGGCTGCTGCACCTCCTGCACGCATACGGCCACACCGACCCCGAGTTCGTCGCCGCGTACACCGAGGGCTGGGAGGCGATGCCGGAGTTCCTCGCCGGCTACCCGCCCGCCACCGTCGCCGAGCTCACCGGCATCCCCGAGGACGACCTGCGCGAGGCGGCCCGGCTGATCGGCGAGGCGGGCGAGTTCACCAGCTGCTGGACGATGGGCCTGAACCAGTCCACGCACGGCACCTGGAACACCAACGCCCTGGTCAACCTGCATCTCGCGACCGGCAAGATCTGCCGCCCTGGCAGCGGCCCCTTCTCCCTCACCGGCCAGCCCAACGCGATGGGCGGCCGCGAGATGGGCTACATGGGCCCCGGGCTGCCGGGCCAGCGGTCCGTCCTGGTGGATGCCGACCGCGCCTTCGCCGAGGAGGTGTGGGGGCTGGAGCCCGGCACGATCCGCGCCGACGGCGTCGGCAAGGGCACCGTCGAGATGTTCCGGAAGATGGCCGACGGCGACATCAAGGCCTGCTGGATCATCTGCACCAACCCCGTCGCCTCGGTCGCCAACCGCCGGACCGTCATCGAGGGCCTGGAGGCCGCCGAGTTCGTCGTCGCCCAGGACGTCTTCGCCGACACCGAGACCAACGCCTACGCGGACGTCGTCCTGCCCGCCGCCCTGTGGACCGAGACCGAGGGCGTCCTCATCAACAGCGAACGCAACCTGACCCTCGCCCGCGCGGCCGTCGACCCGCCCGGCGAGGCCACCGCCGACTGGCGGCTCATCGCCGACGTCGCCCGCGCGATGGGCTACGAGGACGGCTTCCGCTACGACAGCGCCGAGCAGATCTTCGAGGAGATCAAGCGCTTCCACAACCCGCAGACCGGCTACGACCTGCGCGGAGTGACGTACGACCGACTGCGCGAGACCCCCGTCCAGTGGCCGGCCGCCACCGCCGACGGCCCGGACCGCAACCCCATCCGGTACGTCGACGCCGACGGCTCCCTCACCTTCGCCACCCCTTCCGGCCGTGCCGTCTTCCACGCCCGCCCGCACCTCGCGCCCGCCGAGCTGCCGGACGACGACTACCCGTTCGTCCTGAACACCGGCCGGCTCCAGCACCAGTGGCACACCCTGACCAAGACCGCCAGGGTCGCCAAGCTCAACAAGCTCGACCCCGGCCCGTTCGTCGAGGTCCACCCCGAGGACGCGGCCGCGCTCGGCCTCACCGACGGCGACTCCGTGGAGGTCGCCTCCCGGCGCGGGCGCGCCGTGCTGCCCGCCGTCGTCACCGACCGGGTGCTGCCCGGCTCCTGCTTCGCGCCGTTCCACTGGAACGACCTGTTCGGCGAGTACCTCAGCGTCAACGCGGTGACCAGCGACGCGGTCGACCCGCTGTCGTTCCAGCCCGAGCTGAAGGTGTGCGCGGTGTCGCTGACGAAGGTGTCGACGCCCGTGACCGTGCAGTCGCCCGTCGTCCCCGAGCCGGCCCCGGTGATCGTCCCGACGACGGTCCGGCCGGCCGCCTCCGCCGCCGCCGTCTTCGGCCTCGACCCCGCCCCGCCGCCGGTCCTGACCGAACGCGAACGCCAGTACCTGGTCGGCTTCCTCGCCGGCATCCCGGCCGGCGCCCCCGGGGTCCCGGTCCTGCCGCCGGACGCCCCCTTCAGCCCCGAACACGCCCTGTGGGTCAACGGCACCCTCGCCGGCATGTACTCCCGCACGGGCGCCGCCCCCGCTCCCGCGCCGCAGGAGAGCCCCGGCCGCCGGGTCGTCGTCCTGTGGGCCTCGCAGACCGGCAACGCCGAGGAGTTCGCCGCCACCACCGCCGAGCGCCTCACTGCGGGCGGCCACGCGCCCTCCCTCGTCGCCATGGACGAGGCCGACCCCGCCGCCCTGCCCATGGGCGCCGACCTGCTGCTGATCACCAGCACCTTCGGCGACGGCGACGCCCCCGACAACGGCGCCGGCTTCTGGGACGGCCTCGCCGCGCTGGACACCGGGCTCCTTCAGGGCCGCCGCTACGCCGTGCTGGCCTTCGGGGACTCCTCCTACGACGACTTCTGCGGGCACGGCCGTCGCCTGGACGACCGCCTGGACGAGCTCGGCGCCGTACGGCTGGCCCCGCGCACCGACTGCGAACCCGACTACGAGCCGCAGGCCGAGGCCTGGCTGGACCAGGTCCTCACGGCGCTGAAGGAGGCCACCGAGTACGAGGCCCCCACGGCCGCCGTCGTCACCGAAGCCCCGTCCACCCCATCCGCGACCACCGCCCCCGCACGCCCCAAACGCCCCGAGCCCGTCACCGCCCGCCTCACCGGCAACCGGCTGCTGAGCCTGCCCGGCTCCGGCAAGGAGGTGCGCCGCTTCACCTTCGACACCCGCGACAGCGACACCCCCCTGGTGTACGAGGCGGGCGACGCCCTCGGCGTACGGCCGCTCAACTCCCCGGCGCTGGTGGAGGAATGGCTGAACGTCACCGGCCTGGACGCGCACACGCCGGTGCGGGTGGCCGGCGTCGGCGAGGTGGCCGTCGGCGAGGCCCTGCTGCGGCACCTCGACATCACCCGCATCGGCCCGGCCCTGCTCCGCTTCACCGCCGACCGCACCCGGGACCCGCGCGAGCTGCGCAAACTGCTGCGACCCGACAACAAGGGCGAGCTGGCGAAGTGGTCGTGGGGCCGGCAGGCCGTCGACGTGGCCGCCGAGTTCGGGATCCGGGCCGGCGCCCAGGAGTGGGCCGAGGTGCTGGGCAGGCTCCAGCCGCGCCTGTACTCCATATCCTCCAGCCCGCTCACCGACCCCCACCTGGTCTCGCTCACCGTCTCCGTGGTGCGCTACGAGAACCTGGCCGGCCGCCCCCGCCAGGGCGTCTGCTCGCCCTTCCTCGCCGACGCCGCACCCGGCACCGAGGTCCCGGTCCACGTCCAGCGCTCCCCGCACTTCCGCCCGCCCGCCGACCCCGCCACCCCGATGGTGATGGTCGGCCCCGGCACCGGTGTGGCACCCTTCATCGGCTTCCTCGAGGAGCGCCGCGCCCGCGGCCACCGCGCGCCCAACTGGCTGTTCTTCGGCGAACAGCGCCGGGCGACGGACTTCTACTACGAACAGGAGCTGACCGCCCTCCGGGCCGACGGCACCCTCCACCGCCTGGACACCGCCTTCTCCCGCGACCAGCGCGCCAAGGTGTACGTGCAGGACCGGATGCGCGAGCACGGCGCCCATCTGTGGTCCTGGCTCCAGGACGGCGCCCACTTCTACGTGTGCGGCGACGCCTCCCGCATGGCCAAGGACGTCGACCAGGCCCTGCGCGACGTGGCCGTCGTCCACGGCGGACTCGGCGAGACGGAGGCGGCGGCATATGTGAAACAGCTGGCCGCTGACAAGCGGTACGTGCGGGACGTGTACTGACGGTATTCGGCCATCGTGGCGTGTCCATGAGCGCTTTCCAAACAGGAGTGGACAAGATCTGACACACCTTCCGTGCAGAGCCGCACGGTCCTCCCCGAGGAAGGTCGTGGTCATGTCGCACCCGCACGAGCCGCCCATGAGCCGGTCGTTCGTCAGCCGCCGCCGACTGCTCGAAGGGTCGGCCGCCGCGCTCGGCGCGCTCGCCCTGTCCGGACCGCTCGGCTCGCCCCGGGCCGCCGCGGCGGACGGCACCGGGGAAACCCCCGAATGGAACGGCCGCATCGACGTCTTCCGGATCGGCACCGAGGACCCGCACACCACCCTCATGCCGTACGCGACCCTCGCCCAGGCCCTCGCCGCCGACCGCACCCGCTCGCCGTGGCGGATCGGTCTGGACGGCACCTGGAAGTTCGCCCACGCGGACCGCCCCGACGACCGCGACCCCGACTTCCACCGCACCGACCTCGACGACAGCGGCTGGGACACCATCCCGGTGCCCTCCGCCTGGCAGCTGCACGGCTACGACCGCCCCATCTACATCAACATCACCTACCCGTGGTGGGGCGCCAACGGCCTGGGCGAGGACGCCCAGCCGCCCTCCGCGCCCACCCGCCACAACCCCGTGGGCCAGTACCGCCGTACCTTCACCGTCCCGCGCGACTGGACGGGACGGCGGACGTTCCTCCACTTCGAGGGCGTCAAGTCCGCCCACTACGTGTGGATCAACGGCGAGCTCGTCGGCTACCACGAGGACTCCTACGACCCCGCCGAGTACGACATCACCGACCACCTCCGGGCGGGCACCAACCAGATCGCCGTCGAGGTCTACCGCCACTCGGACGGCGACTGGCTGGAGGACCAGGACATGATCCGGCTGAGCGGCATCTTCCGCTCGGTCTACCTGTACTCCACCCCGGCCGTGCACCTGCGCGACTTCCGCCTCGACACCCCGCTCGGCGACGACCACCGGACGGCCGACCTGTCGGTCACGGCGAGCGTGCGGGACTACGGCGGCCAGGGCGGCGGCCGGTACTCCGTCGAGACGCAGCTGTACGACGCGGGCGGGCACCCGGTGTGGCCCCGGCCGCTGACCCGGGCCGTCACGCTGGGCGCCGGAGCGGAGACGACCGTACAGGCCGCGCAGGCGGTGCCCGCGCCGCGCCTGTGGTCGGCCGAGGACCCGTACCTCTACACCGCCGTGCTGCGGCTGCGCGACCCGGCCGGCCGGGTGACCGAGACGCTCTCGCACCGGGTGGGTCTGCGCGAGTTCGCCCTCAGGGACGGGCTGATGCGCATCAACGGCAGACCCGTCTCCTTCCGCGGCACCAACCGCCACGAGATGCACCCGGCCCGCGGCTCCGCCCTCACCCGCGCCGACCTGGTCGAGGACATCCGCATCATCAAACGGCTCAACATCAACTCCGTCCGCACCTCGCACTACCCCAACAACCCGCAGTGGCTGGAGCTCGCCGACGAGTACGGCCTGTATCTGGTGGGCGAGACCAACCTCGAGACCCACGGCATCCGCGGCGAGTACCCCGGCGACCACGCCGACTGGACCGCGGCCTGCGTCGCCCGCGCCCAGAACATGGTCCACCGCGACAAGAACCACGCCTCCGTCGTCATCTGGTCGCTCGGCAACGAGGCGGGCGGCGGCTCCACCTTCACCGCCATGCACGACTGGATCCGCTCCTACGACACCACCCGCGTCATCCAGTACGAGGGCGACGACCGCCCGGGCATCAGCGACATCCGCTCCGAGATGTACGACTCCCCGTCCCGCGTCGAGCAGCGGGCGAAGGACACCGCCGACACCCGGCCGTACGTGATGATCGAGTACTCCCACGCGATGGGGAACTCCAGCGGCAACTTCAAGAAGTACTGGGACCTGATCCGCAGTCACGAGGTGCTGCAGGGCGGCTGGATCTGGGACTTCGTCGACCAGGCCCTCAGCTGGCCCACCCCGGCCCGCAAGCTGCTCACCGAGACCGGCCCCGCCGCGCTCAGGGGCGAGATCATCGCCCCCGCCGGCACCTTCACCCGCGAGGACGGCGTCTCGGGTGGCACGGTCTTCGCCCGCGACCCCCGCCTCGACCTCACCGGATCCCTCACCCTGGAAGCCTGGATCACCCCGCACGTCACCGGCTACCACCAGCCGGTCCTCGCCAAGGGCGACACCCAGTACGCGCTGAAGCAGTCGGGGCGGACCCTGGAGTTCTTCATCCACGGCGACGGCCAGTGGATCACCGCGAACTGGACGGTCCCGGAGGACTGGACCGGCCGCGAACACCACGTCGCCGGCGTCTTCGACGCGGACGCGGGCACGCTGACCCTGTACGTCGACGGCGAGGTACGGGCCACCCGCACCACCACCCGACGGCCGAGCACCAACACCGCCTCCCTGTCCCTGGCCACCGACGTCGACAACCCGACCCGCGAGTTCAGCGGCACCGTACGCCGGGCCAGGGTGTACGCACGGGCCCTCGGCGCCGCCGAACTCGCCTCCACCGGCCGTGGCCCCGCCGACGACGGCGTCCGGTTCTGGTTCGACGCCGCCACCGCAGGCCTCACCGAGAAACGCCCCCGCGACAAGACGTTCCACGCCTACGGCGGCGACTGGGGCGACAACCCCAACGACGGGGCCTTCTCCGGGGACGGCATCGTCACCGCCGACCGCGGGCTCACCGGCAAGTCCGCCGAGGTCAAACGCATCTACCAGGCCGTCCAGGTGACCGCGGGCGCCTCGCCCGGCGCGGTCACCCTCACCAACGAGCACCTCTTCACCAACCTCTCCGCGTTCGACGGCCGTTGGGCGCTCGTCGCCGACGGAAGGACGGTCCAGCGCGGCAGGCTGACCCGCGACCAGCTGGACGTCCCGCCACTGACCGGCAAGGCCGTCAGCGTCCCGGTCCGGCTGCCCGCCGCCCCCGCGCCCGGCGCCGAGTACTTCCTCGAACTCTCCTTCACCCTCAAGGAGCCCACGCCCTGGGCCGACGCCGGCTTCGAGATCGCCCGGCAGCAGCTCCCGCTCGACGCGGGCAGCCCGCCCGTCAGCCCGGTGCCGCTCACCGACGTCCCGCCCCTCTCCCACGCCGACGGCGACACGACCGTGACCGTCACCGGCGAGACCTTCTCCGTCACCGTCGACAAACGCACCGGCGTCATCACCTCCTACCGGTCCGGCCGCACCGACCTGATCGTCTCCGGTCCCGCCCCCAACTTCTGGCGCGCCCCCACCGACAACGACCGCGGCAACGGCCAGCACACCCGCAACCAGACCTGGCGCGACGCGGGCGCCCGCCGCACGGTGACCGGCGTCGCCGTCCGCGCCCTGCGCGACCGGGCCGTCGAGATCAGGGTCACCGGCACCCTGCCCACGACCACCGAGTCGGCGTACACCACCACCTACACCGTCTTCGGCAACGGCGAGATCAAGGTCGACAACACCCTCCACCCCGGCGCCGCCTCCCTGCCCTACATCCCCGAGGTCGGCACCCTGCTCCTCCTGCCCGGCCGGCTGGAGGAGCTGCACTACTACGGCCGCGGCCCCGAGGAGAACCACTGGGACCGCAACGACGCCACCGACGTCGGCCTGTACTCGGGCACGGTGACCGGCCAGCGGACCTCCTACCTGCGCCCGCAGGAGAACGGCAACAGGACCGACGTCCGCTGGGCCGCCCTCACCGACCGCGAAGGCAACGGACTGCTCGTCTCCGGCGAACCGCTCCTCGAGGTCAACGCCTCCCACCTCACCCCCGAGGACCTCTCGGTCGGCGCCCGCCACGACTACCAGCTCACCCCGCGCGCCGAGGTCGTCCTGCGCCTGAACCACCGGCAGATGGGCGTCGGCGGCGACAACAGCTGGGGCGCGCACACCCACGACGAGTACAAGCTGTTCGCCGACCGCGACTACTCCTACACCTACCGACTGCGCCCGCTGAGCGGCGTGGACAAGGCCATGGCGGCCTCGCGCCGGCCCACTGCGACGGGGTAGCACGCCACGAGCGGGAAGCCCTGGGTACCGTTTCCCGACGGAAGCAGGAAACGGTACCTACGGAAGAGGGAACCACCCATGGCCGAGCAGGACGAACGCTTCGACGTCGTGGTCCTCGGGGCCGGACCCGGCGGCTATGTCGCCGCGGTCCGCGCCGCCCAGCTGGGCAAACGTGTCGCGGTCGTCGAGGAGAAGTACTGGGGAGGCGTCTGCCTGAACGTGGGCTGCATTCCCACCAAGGCCCTCCTGCGCAACGCCGAACTCGCCCACATCTTCACCCACGAGGCGAAGACCTTCGGCATCAAGGCCGACGGACAGGTCTCCTTCGACTACGGCGAGGCCTACCGCCGCAGCCGCAAGGTCGCCGACGGCCGCGTCAAGGGCGTCCACTACCTGATGAAGAAGAACAAGATCACCGAATTCGACGGCCGCGGCACCTTCCTCGACCCGCACACCCTCCAGGTGACCGGCTACGACGGCGAGACCCGCACCCTCGGCTTCGAGCACTGCATCATCGCCACCGGCGCCACCCCCAGGCTGCTTCCCGGCACCCGCCGCACCTCCCGCGTGGTGACGTACGAGGAGCAGATCCTCGCCGAGGACCTCCCGCAGTCCGTCGTCATCGCCGGCGCGGGCGCGATCGGCATCGAGTTCGCCTACGTGCTCCACAACTACGGCGTGAAGGTCACGATCGTCGAGTTCCTCGACCGCGTCGCCCCTCTCGAGGACGCCGAGGTCTCCGCCGAACTCGCCAAGCAGTACCGCAGGCTCGGCATCGACGTGCTCACCTCCACCCGCGTCGAGACGATCGACGAGTCGGGACCGCAGGTCCGCGTCACCGTCACCGGAAAGGACGGATCCCAGCAGATCCTGGAGGCCGACAAGGTCCTCCAGGCGATCGGCTTCGCGCCGAACGTCACGGGCTACGGCCTGGAGAACACCGGCGTGCGCGTCACCGAACGCGGCGCCATCGACGTCGACGGCCGCTGCCGCACCTCCGTGCCCCACATCTACGCCATCGGCGACGTCACCGCGAAGCTGATGCTCGCGCACGCCGCCGAGGCGATGGGCGTGATCGCCGCCGAGACCCTCGCCGACGCGGAGACCATGGAACTCGACTACGCGATGATCCCGCGCGCCACCTACTGCCAGCCCCAGGTCGCCAGCTTCGGCTACACCGAGGCCCAGGCCAGGGAACTGGGGTACGACGTCAAGGTCGCGAAGTTCCCGTTCACCGCCAACGGCAAGTCGCACGGCCTCGGCGACACCACCGGCTTCGTCAAGCTCATCAGCGACGCCCGGTACGGCGAGCTCATCGGCGGCCACCTCATCGGCCCCGACGTCACCGAGCTGCTGCCCGAACTCACCCTGGCCCAGCAGTGGGACCTCACCGTCCACGAGGTCGCCCGCAACGTCCACGCCCACCCCACCCTGGGCGAGGCCGTCAAGGAGGCCGTGCACGGCCTGGCCGGCCACATGATCAACATGTAGGCCGGCCGGGACTCCCGGCGGGGCCGTTCACCCGGACGGTCCCGCCGCACTCGCCCTCGCCGCACGCCCGGGGTCTGCTGGCAGCAGTCACAGCACCCCAGCGACGGACGAGGGAGCCCTCCATGCCCGACTCAGGTGGCGCCGCCGACGCCGAGCTGGAAGCACTGAGAGCACGCATCGCGGCACTGGAGGCGGAGCGAGCCCCCCGCCCCTCCCACCACCGGATCCGCTCCATCGTCGCGGTCGTCCTCATCGTGCTGGGCTGCATCCTCGCCCCGCTGGGCGTGGTGGCCGCCTGGACGTCGAGCATCGTGGGCGACACCGACCGCTATGTCGACACGGTCGCCCCGCTCGCCTCCGACAAGGACATCCAGAACGCGGCCGCCAACCGTGTCACGAACGCGGTGATGGAACATCTCGATCTCACCGCACTCCTCCAGGACGCCGCCCCGGCCCAGCGCCCCCTGCTGGAGAAGGCCCTCGGCAAACTCGGCCCCTCCCTCGAAAGCGCGGTCCGCAGCTTCGTGCACGACAAGGCACAGGCCGTCATGGCCTCCGACGCCTTCGAGACGATCTGGACCGACGCCAACCGCAGGATCCACAGCGCCGTCGACAAGGCCCTCACGGGCAGCGGCGGCGGCGCGGTGAAGATCGAGAACGACTCGGTGAACCTGGACCTCGCCCCCGTCGTCGACCAGGTCAAGAAGCGGCTCGTCGACTCCGGCATGACGGTCGCCGGGAAGATCCCCGAGATCCACACCGACTTCACGGTCGTCAGGTCCGACGACATCGGCAAGGTCAAGACCTACTTCCGGCTGCTGGAGCTGGCCGGCGTGTGGGTGCCGATCGTGTCGGTCCTGCTGGTCGCCGCCGGCGTGGCGCTCTCCTCGCACCGCCGCCGCGTCCTGATCGTCTCCGCCCTGTGCTTCGCCTTCGCCACCCTCCTCCTCGGCGTCGCCCTGACCGTGTTCCGCGTCGTCTACCTCGACGCCCTCCCCGCCTCCGTCTCCCAGGGCGCGGCCGGCTCCGTCTACGACACCCTGACCCGCTTCCTGCGCACCGGAGTGCGGGTGGTGGTCGCCCTCGGCGTCGTCATCGCCCTCGCCGCCTGGCTGACCGGGCCCGGCCGGCATGCCCGCCTCGTCCGGCACCTGTGGCACGCGGGGCTCGGCGCCGTCCGCTCGGCGGCCGACCACGCCGGTCTGCGCACCGGCCCCGTCGGCCCGTTCGTCCGCCGCTACCGCACCTGGATCACCTGGATCCTCACCGGGGGCGCCGTCCTGGCCTATGTGCTGTGGCCGTACCCCACCGGCTGGGTCGTCGTCGGCCTGGCCCTCGCCCTCCTCTTCGCCCTGAGCATCGTCGACTTCCTGGCCTGCGAGACCCCGCCCGCGGAGACGGCGGCGCCCGCCCACGGAAGGGACGCCCCCACATGACCGCCCAGCCCCACGGGCCGACCGGCCACACCCAGGGCGAGATCGGCACCGCCTGGTCCACCCCTCCCGGCGGACCGCACCGGCCCGCGCCCGCCGCGCACGACGGCTCCGCCACCGGCGGTGTCGCCTTCGCCGGCGTGCTCATGCTGTGCGGGGGTCTCCTCGCCGTCCTCCAGGGCGTCGCCGCCCTCGCCGAGGACGACGTCTACGCCCGCCTCGGCGCCTACGTCTACGAGCTGAACCTCACCGGCTGGGGCTGGATCCACCTCGTCCTCGGCATCCTCGCCACCGCGACCGGCGCCGCCCTTCTGAAGGACCTGCGCCGGGCCCGCCCCGCCGGCATCCTCCTCGCCGGCCTCAGCCTGGTCGCCCAGTTCCTGTTCCTGCCGTACCAGCCGCTCTGGTCGGTGACGGTCATGGCGATCGACATCTTCGTCATCCGGGCGCTGGCGGCCGGACCGCGTCCCGCGGTGCCGCAGGACAGCCGGGGTTGATGTCGGATTCCCGCCAGCGCCGGGGGTGTCGGTGGCCGAAGCTTGACCCATGCGGAAAGCGATGCACACCGACCGGGAACGCTGCGTGCGCGCCGTGCAGTCGAAGGACGCGCGGTTCGACGGCTGGTTCTTCACGGCGGTCCTGACCACCGGCATCTACTGCCGGCCGAGCTGCCCCGCGGTGCCGCCCAGGCCGGAGAACATGGTGTTCCACCCGAGCGCCGCGGCCTGCCAGCAGGCCGGTTTCCGGGCCTGCAAGCGCTGCCGCCCCGACACCAGCCCCGGCTCCCCGGAGTGGAACCAGCGCGCCGACCTCGTGGCCCGCGCCATGCGGCTGATCGCCGACGGCGTCGTGGACCGCGACGGCGTGCCCGGCCTCGCCGCCCGTCTCGGCTACAGCACCCGCCAGGTCGAACGCCAGCTCCTCGCCGAACTCGGTGCGGGCCCCCTGGCACTGGCCCGCGCCCAGCGCGCCCAGACCGCCCGGCTCCTCGTCGAGACGACCGCGGTCCCCATGGCGGACGTCGCCTTCGCGGCCGGCTTCGCCTCCGTGCGCACCTTCAACGACACCGTCCGCGAGGTCTTCGCGCTCTCCCCGACCGAACTGCGCACTCGTGCGCTCAAGAAGGGACCGGCGCCGACGGCCCCCGCCGGCACGCTCCAGCTCCGCCTGCCCTTCCGCGCCCCCCTCAACCCCGACAACCTCTTCGGCCACCTCGCCGCGACCGCCGTACCGGGCGTGGAGGAGTGGCGCGCCGGAGCCCTCCGCCGCACGCTGCGCCTCCCCCACGGCCACGGCGTGGTCGCCCTCACCCCGCACCCCGACCACATCGGCTGCCGCCTCACCCTGTCCGACCTGCGCGACCTCACGGTCGCCATCAGCCGCTGCCGGCGCATGCTCGACCTGGACGCCGACCCGGTCGCCGTCGACGACCAACTGCGCACCGACCCGCTGCTCGCCCCGCTGGTGGACAAGGCACCGGGCAGGCGGGTGCCCCGGACCGTCGACGAGGCGGAGTTCGCCGTGCGCGCCGTGCTGGGCCAGCAGGTCTCCACGGCGGCCGCCCGCACCCACGCGGCCCGCCTCGTCACCGCGCACGGCGATCCGGTCGACGACCCGGAAGGCGGTCTCACCCACCTCTTCCCGACCCCCGAGGCGCTGGCCACGCTGGACCCCGAGTCCCTGGCGATGCCCCGCACCCGCCGCGCCACCTTCACCACCCTGGTCCGTCAACTGGCCGACGGAACACTTCACCTGGGCCCGGAGAGCGACTGGCCCCGGACCCGCGCCCAGCTCCTCGAGCTCCCCGGCTTCGGCCCCTGGACGGTCGACGTGATCGCCATGCGCGCCCTCGGCGACCCCGACGCCTTCCTCCCCACCGACCTCGGAATCCGCCGCGCCGCCCGGGAGTCGGGTCTCCCCTCCACCCCGGCGGCCCTCACGGCCCGCGCCGCGGCCTGGCGCCCCTGGCGGGCGTACGCGGTCCAGTACCTGTGGGCGACCGACAGCCACCCGATCAACTTCCTGCCCGTGCAACGGAGTCACCCGTGAAACAGCACACCGTCACCGACAGCCCGTACGGCCCCCTCACCCTCGTCGCGGACGACGGCGTACTGTGCGGCCTCTACATGACCGAACAGCGCCACCGGCCACCCCAGGGGACCTTCGGCCCGCGCGACGACACGCCGTCCGGCTTCGGCGAGGCGCAAGAACAACTCAAGGCGTACTTCGCCGGTGAGCTGAAGGAGTTCACCCTCCGACTCGAGCTGACCGGCACCCCGTTCCAGCAGTCCGTCTGGGACCGGCTTCGGCAGATCCCCTACGGCGAGACCCGCTCCTACGGCGAGCTCGCCGAGGCCCTCGGCAACCCGGGCGCGTCCCGCGCGGTGGGTCTCGCCAACGGCAGGAACCCCATCGGCATCATCGTCCCCTGCCACCGGGTCGTCGGCGCGAACGGCGGCCTCACCGGCTACGGCGGCGGCCTGGACCGCAAGCAGCGCCTGCTGGCCTTCGAGAACGGAACGGCCCTGTTCTGAACGTTCAGGAACCTTCAGGAACTTTCAGGAACCTTCAGGAAAGTTCAGGAACGTTCCTGAACGCCTCTACTCGCTCAGCTCCCGCAGCACCCGGGGCAGCGCGGTCCCGATCGGCTCCCGGACCACCTCGTCGGCGATGTCGTCGTACGGGGTCGGCTCGGCGTTGACGATGACGAGGCGGGCGCCGTGCTCGGCGGCGACCCGGGCGAGGCCCGCCGCCGGCTGGACCTGGAGGCTGGTGCCGACGGCGAGGAAGACGGTGCACGCCTTGGAGATGGCGACGGCCTCGCCGAGGACCACGGGGTCGAGGCTCTGGCCGAACATGACGGTCGCCGACTTCAGGATCCCGCCGCACCGCAGACACGGCGGATCGTCCTCGCCGGCCTCGACCCGGGCGAGAGCGTCCGCCATGGGGCCGCGGGCATGACACTTGGTGCACACGAACTCCCGTGCGGTGCCGTGCAGTTCGAGCACCTTGCGGGCGGGCAGCCCGGCGAGCTGGTGCAGCCCGTCCACGTTCTGCGTGATGACCCGCACCGGCACCCCGGCCCGCTCCAGCTCCACCACGGCCCGGTGCGCCGTGTTCGGCTCCGCCCGCAGCGCGCGGTTCCCCCGCCGCATCTGCCACGAGCGCCGCCGGATCTCCGGATCCCGCATGTAGTACTCGTACGTCACGAGCTTCTCCGCCTCCGGGTCCTTCCGCCACAGCCCCTGGGGCCCGCGGTAGTCGGGGATGCCGGAGTCCGTGGAGACGCCGGCCCCGGTGAGGATGGCTACGAGGGGCTTGGACATGGGGTCGAGGGTAGGACGGGGGATCAGGGGGGCGCGAACGGATATCCGGAGGCCTCAGCCCACCCGGTGGCCGTTCTCCAGCTCGACCGCGCCCGAGCCGTCGGCCAGCGCGTCCAGCGCGGCCAGGACGCGGCGGCCCAGCGAGCCGAGCAGATGCTCAAGGATCTCCTCGCGCGGGACCAGCCGCCAGGACAGCAGCTCCTCCTCCTGCAGACGGATCGCCCCGAGGTCGTCCGCCGTGAGGACGCCGCCGTCGTAGACGTACGCCACGAGCGGCGGCCGTCCCTGGCCGGTCGCCCAGTCCACCGTGAGCAGCCGTCCGAGCGGACGGTCGAGGCCGATCTCCTCGAGCGTCTCGCGGCGCGCGCCCTGGCGCGGGGACTCGCCCTCGTCGGACTCGACGGTGCCGCCCGGCAGTGCCCAGCCCTCGCGGTAGTTCGGCTCGACGAGCAGGACCCGGTCCTGCGCGTCCCGGAAGAGGACGGCCGCGCCGGCCAGGACGCGGGGCAGGGAGGCGATGTACGTGGCGAAGTCGGAGGCGCTGGAAGTAGTCACCTCCGCAGGGTATCCAGCACGGGCCGCCCGCCCCCGCCAGGTTCATCCGTACGTACGACAGTCCGCCCGTACCCGGGCGCCCCGCCGCCCGGAGCGCTGTCAGCCCGCCTCCGCGAGCCGCAGGGTCCGCTCCGCCAGCTCGCTGATCCGCACCCCGTCGAAGCCGAACACCGCGCTGCGCACGGTGTCCTCAAGCGGGTCCTTCCAGTGCGCGGGAATCGCCCGCGCGCCGGTCAGCACCCCGGCCACCGAACCCGCCGTCGCCCCGTTGGAGTCGGTGTCCAGTCCGCCGCGCACGGTGAGCGCGACGGTACGGGTGAAGTCGCCGTCGCCGTAGAGGAGCCCGGCGGTGAGGACGGCCGCGTTCGGGACGGTGTGGATCCAGCCGAGACCGGCCGTCTCCTCGCTCATCGTGGTGAGGGTGTCCTCCCAGGCCAGCCCGGCGTCGTGGAGGGCGGCCACCCGGCGCACGGTCCGGGCCAGGCGGCTGCCCGCCGGTACGACGGCCAGCGCCTCGTCGAGCGCGTGGCGCACGTCCGGCGCGGTGAACGCCGCCGAGACCAGCGCCGCCGCCCACATGGCGCCGTACACCCCGTTGCCCGTGTGTGAGAGCACCGCGTCCCGGCGGGCCAGCGAGGCGGCGCGGCGCGGGTCACCGGGGCAGGCCCAGCCGTGCACGTCGGCGCGGATGAGGGCCCCGATCCACTCCTGGTAGGGGTTGTCGTACGTGGCCGTGAGCGGCGGTCTCAGACCGCTCGCGAGGTTGCGGTAGGCGGCGCGCTCCGCCGTGAACGTCTGCAGATACGGCAGCCGCAGCAGCCACAGGTCGCCCACCTGCTCGGTGCTGAAGCCGAAGCCGTGCGTCTCCAGGAGGTCCAGGCCGAGGATCGCGTAGTCGATGTCGTCGTCGCGGCAACTGCCGTGCACACGGCCGCGTACACAACTGCGCCACTCCGGCCGCAGCGCCCGGGCCGTCTCCTCGGTGGGCGGCTCGGGGAGGTAGTCGACGAGGGGCAGGGCGCCGGCCTGCCGCAGATAGCCGTCGATGCGTGCGCGCGTCCACACCTCGCCCCGCTCGACCGGCTTGCCGAGCATGTTGCCCGCGATCCGGCCCAGCCAGCCGCCGAGGACGCGGTCGGCGAGATCGCGCGCGGTGCCCACAGGGGTCATGGCTCCGGTCTACCCGATTCCGGGCGCCTTCGCGCGGGTTTCGGCACGGTCCACAGACGGCCCTCAGGGTTGGTCCAGGGTGCGGGTATCGCATGACGGCGGGGGCGTCCGCCGGTTAAGGTCGCAGCGGCGCGACCGGCCCTGACGTGCGCGGGGCCCGTACAGCAAGGGGAAGAAACGGTGGCGGACACTGCAGCGCAGGGCACCCCGCGGGTGCTCGTGGCCGCGGACAAGTTCAAGGGGTCGCTGACGGCCGTACAGGTCGCCGAGCGGGTGACGGCCGGGCTGCGCCGGGTCGTGCCGGACGCCGAGGTGGAGGCACTGCCGGTCGCCGACGGCGGCGACGGCACGGTCGACGCGGCCGTCGCGGCCGGGTTCGAACGCCGGGAGGTACGGGTCGCCGGCCCCCTCGGGCACGAGGTCACCGCCGCGTTCGCGCTGCGCGGCGGCACCGCGGTCGTGGAGATGGCTGAGGCGAGCGGGCTGCAGCGGCTGCCGGCCGGTGTGTTCGCGCCGCTGACGGCATCGACGTACGGCTCCGGAGAACTGCTGCGGGCCGCGCTGGACGCGGGCGCGGCGACCATCGTGTTCGGCGTCGGCGGCAGCGCGACCACCGACGGCGGCGCGGGCATGCTGTCGGCGCTCGGGGCGCGGTTCCTGGACGAGGACGGGGAGCCGGTCTCCCCGGGCGGCGGCGGCCTCGCGGACCTGGCCCGGGCCGACCTCTCCGGCCTGGACCCGCGGCTGTCGTCGGTGGAGCTGATCCTCGCCAGCGACGTCGACAACCCGCTGACCGGCCCGAAGGGCGCGCCCGCCGTCTACGGGCCGCAGAAGGGCGCCTCCCCGGACGACGTCGAGGCACTGGACGCGGCGCTCGCCCACTACGCGGAGGTGCTGGAGGCGGCCGTCGGCCCGAAGGCGGCGGAGTACGTGGACGCGCCGGGCGCCGGGGCCGCGGGCGGCATCGGGTACGGCGCGCTGCTGCTCGGGGCCCGCTTCCGGGCCGGCATCGAGGTCATGCTCGACGTGCTGGGCTTCGCGCCGGCGCTGGAGCGGGCCGAACTGGTGATCACGGGCGAAGGGTCGCTGGACGAGCAGACCCTGCACGGCAAGGCCCCTGCCGGGGTCGCCGCGGCGGCGCGTGCCGCGGGCAAGGACGTCGTCGCGGTGTGCGGCCGGCTCGCCCTGCCTCCCGAAGCCCTGGGCCGGGCCGGGATCCGCAGGGCCTACCCGCTGACGGAGGTCGAGCCGGACGTGGCGACCTGCATCGTCGACGCCGGGCCGATCCTGGAGCGGGTGGCGGAGCTGATCGGGCGGGACTACCTGCTGTGAGGGCGGCCCGCTACAGCGGGGTCAGTGTGCCGTCGGCCGCGCGGTAGAAGCTGCCGCCGGTGTGGCCCCACACCCGGTACTTGTTCTGGAGCCAGTGCCTCGAGATCTCGTGCACGACTTCGGCGGCGCGCTCCCAGACCACGGAGTGTCCCGCGCCCTCCAGCTGGAACATCAGCTTCTTCGGCCCCTTCACGGCCGAGTAGAGGGCCGGGACGGAGAAGCGCACGGTCGGCGGGACCGGGGAGCCGGCCGGGGTGTTGACGGTCCGGTCCAGTTCGCCGTGGACGATGACGAGGGGGACCCGGTCACCGAGGACATGGGTGCCCGTCGGGTTCTGGTACGGCGCGGTCTCGTTGTTCCAGCCCCACCAGTAGGAGTTGCGGTACCGGTGGATGCCCTCGGCCCCGCCGTCCGGCAGCGGGCTCCCCCAGGAACTGCCGACCGGGTCGTTCGCCATCATGGCGGCCCACGCCCGGTCCACCATGTCGGGGTCCCGCTGGAACACGCTGCCCTGCTCGCGGTCCCACGCGAACTTGAAGCCCCTCTTGTCGCTGACGTGCATGGGGAAGCCGAAGGTGACGGGCGGCTGGGACACGGGCAGTACGGCGGCCTCCGCCGGCCTGCCGAACGGGTTCGCGGCGTCTTCCGACCAGCGCCCCAGCGGCGGGTAGACCGGGGCGAGCAGGAACAGGCTCTTGACGTGCTCGGGGTGCTGCAGGGTGTAGGGCCCCATGACCGGCCCGGCGGCGGACCAGCCGATGAAGTCGATCGGGGTCGTCATGCGGGGCAGCGCCTTGATGAAGGCGACCACCGTGGCCAGCTCCGCCCACTCGCTCTCGGAGTTGCCCAGCTCGTGCGGATACAGGGGCGGGCCGGTGTACGGGACCGGCAGGGGGTTGGGGGTCAGCACTCCCCGCTGCGCCGGATTGGCGTTACGGGGTTCGTCCATCTTGGGGCGGGGCGAGCGTCCGTTGCCCTGCAGGTCCATCAGGAACACGTCGTAGTGCAGCGCGGCCAGCTGCTGGGCCCAGCTGTACGTGATGTCGGACCCGGGGCCGGTCAGGTCGTACCCGGCGACCACCGGCACGCTTCTGCCGTGCAGCATCAGCACGGGTGAGCGGGGCTGGTGGCCCTGGGTGCCGTCGTACTCCCGGACGAAGAGGTTCACCTCGTCGCCCTCGTTCGCCGGAATCCTCGAGATGTGCGGGACCAGATGGTCCTTGGCGGTGGGTGCGGGCATGGTCGCCCTCCGATCCATCCTGATATGACAAACCGTGGGATTCCCCCTGATTCCACCGTCCTCTGCTTCCTCACAGCCTGCAACTGGGCATCGGAGCCAGGTAGTTGACCGGTCAAACGGGTGTGGCCCGAGCCTGGGGGGCTCGGGCCACACGCGTCGGCGGTGAGGGGGTCAGGGCAGCTGGGCCGCCCGTGCCTCGCGCCGGTTGCCGCGGAAGTTGTTCACCCGGCGGGCCGTGGCGAACAGCGGGATGACCGCGCCCATGACCAGCTCGAGCGCGCAGCCCGTCTGCAGGAGCAGCTGGCCGCTCGGGGCGTCGAAGGCCCAGGCCGCCAGCAGGCCCATGGACAGCACGATGCAGGAGAGCACCACGCCGGCGAGGCGGCCCCGCGGCTTCGGGTACTCGACCCGGCTCACCATCAGCCACGCCGTGCCGAGGATGGCGAGGAGCGTGGCCACGAAGGGCAGCTCGAGGAGCACGATCGAGACGACCGTCAGCGCGCCGAACGGGGAGGGCATGCCCTGGAACGTGCCGTTCGGCGGGCTCACGCAGGAGAAGCGGGCGAGCCGTAGCACCACTGCCAGGAGGACGACGATCGCGCCGACCGCGGCCACTCTCTGGTGCGCGTCGTCGGCGACCATGCCGTAGACCAGGACGAAGTACGCCGGGGCCAGGCCGAAGCTGATCAGGTCGGACAGGTTGTCCAGCTCGGCGCCCATGGGGGAGCTGCGGAGCTTGCGCGCGACGAGGCCGTCGAAGAGGTCGAAGACCGCCGCGCAGAGCATCAGGATGACCGCCGTGGCCGCGCTGTGGCGGGCCATGCCGGTCTCCTGGTCGCCGGTGAGGTGCGGGATCAGGATGCCGGTGGTGGTGAAGTACACCGCCATGAAGCCGCACGTGGCGTTGCCGAGGGTGAGGGTGTCCGCTATCGACAGGCGGAGAGAGAGGGGCATCTCCTCCTCTTCGTCCACCTCGTCGGCCTCGGGAACCCAGCCGGCCTGTGTCTCCGGGTCAATCACGGTCAATGCGAGTCACCCCCGCCACGGTCTTCTGCCCGACCTCGACCGCGACGTCCACGCCCTCGGGCAGGTAGATGTCGACGCGCGAGCCGAAGCGGATCAGGCCGAGGCGGTCGCCCTGCTCGACCTTCGTGCCCTCGGGGATGTAGGGCACGATGCGGCGGGCGACGGCGCCGGCGATCTGGATCATCTCGATGTCACCGAGCTCGGTGTCGAAGTGCCAGACGACGCGCTCGTTGTTCTCGCTCTCCTTGTTGAACGCCGGGACGAAGCCGCCGGGGATGTGCTCGACCGAGGTCACCGTGCCGGAGAGCGGCGCGCGGTTGACGTGGACGTTGAGCGGGCTCATGAAGATCGCGACCCGGGTCCGCCCGTCCTTCCACGGCATGATGCTCTGCACCACACCGTCGGCGGGGGAGATGACCCGGCCCGCGGCGATCTCGCGCTCGGGGTCGCGGAAGAACCACAGCATGCCCGCCGCGAGAGCGGTGGCGGGCACGGCGACGGCCTTGGCGACGCCCGAGCGGCGGGCGCGGACCAGGCTGACGGCTGCGGTGGCGACGGTCGGCAGAAGCCACGGCGATGCTCCGCGCGCGAGGCGTGCGCCTACCAGGCGGTCGCGGTGTGCAGAGGTTTGGCTGTGGGGCATGGATGACCTTCGTAGCGGATGATGCCGCGCTTCGACGGGGGGACGGCGGCTTTCCGGCGATCGTAGCGGTTCAGGACCGCAACTGGGTAAGTCACGAAGCCGAGTCGACGGCGGGGGCGGGCTGACGGGGTGTGATCTTCTTCTCGAAGAAAACACCCCCAACCCTGACATCTCGCGGACATCTATCCCTGGAACCGATACTCCTCGAGCAGTCTGCGCCCGATGATCATTTTCTGGATCTCGGCGGTGCCTTCCCCGATCAGCAGCATCGGGGCCTCCCGGTAGAGGCGCTCGATCTCGTACTCCTTGGAGAAGCCGTAGCCGCCGTGGATCCGGAACGCGTCCTCCACGACCTCCTTGCAGTACTCGGAGGCGAGATACTTCGCCATCCCTGCCTCGAGGTCGTTTCGTTCGCCGGAGTCCTTTTTGCGTGCCGCGTTCACCATCATGGCATGCGCGGCCTCGACCTTGGTAGCCATCTCGGCCAGCTTGAACTGGATCGCCTGGTGCTGGGCGATCGCCTTGCCGAAGGTGTGCCGCTGCTGGGCGTACCGGACGCCCAGCTCGAACGCACGCTGTGCGACGCCGCAGCCACGCGCGGCGACGTTGACCCGGCCCACCTCGACCCCGTCCATCATTTGGTAAAAACCTCGGCCGGTGACCCCGCCGAGCACCCGGTCGGCGGAAAGCCGCAGGCCATCCATGATCATCTCGGTGGTGTCGACGCCCTTGTAGCCCATCTTCTCGATCTTGCCGGGGATGGTGAGGCCGGGGCGGACCTCTCCGAAGCCGGGCTCCTTCTCGATCAGGAAGGTCGTCATCGACTTGTGGGGGGCGGTGCCCTCGGCGTGTCCTTCGTCACTTCGGACCAGGACGGCCACCAGAGACGACGTACCGCCGTTCGTCAGCCACATCTTCTGGCCGTTGAGGACGTACTCGTCGCCGTCCTTCACCGCCTTCGAGGTGATGGCGGACACGTCCGAGCCGAGGCCCGGCTCCGACATCGAGAACGCGCCCCGGATGTCGCCGGCCGCCATCCTCGGCAGGAAGTGGTCCTTCTGCTCCTGCGTGCCGTGCTGCTTGAGCATGTACGCCACGATGAAGTGCGTGTTGATGATGCCGGAGACCGACATCCACCCGCGGGCGATCTCCTCGACGCAGAGGGCGTAGGTGAGGAGCGACTCGCCCAGCCCCCCGTACTCCTCGGGGATCATCAGGCCGAACAGGCCCAGTTCCTTCAGGCCGTCGACGATCTGCTGCGGGTACTCGTCGCGGTGCTCCAGCTCGGTCGCGACCGGCAGGATCTCCTTGTCCACGAAGTCGCGGACGGTGGAGAGGATCTCCTGCTGGACGTCGGTCAGACCGGCGGTCTGGGCGAGACGGGCCATGGCTTACTTCTCCTGCTGCTTCGGCTCGGGGCGGCCCGGCTGCTCGCCGCCGCGCTCCTTGATGTACGTCTCGGTCGGCACCATCACCTTGCGGCGGAACACGCACACGAGCGTGCCGTCCTGCTTGTAGCCCTTGGTCTCGACGTACACGATCCCGCGGTCGTCCTTCGACTTCGACGGCCACTTGTCGAGCACGGTCGTCTGGCCGTAGACCGTGTCGCCGTGGAAGGTGGGCGCCACGTGCTTGAGCGACTCGATCTCCAGGTTGGCGATCGCCTTGCCGGAGACGTCCGGGACGGACATGCCGAGCAGCAGGGAGTAGATGTAGTTCCCGACCACGACGTTCTTGCCGAAGTCCGTCGTCTTCTCGGCGTAGTTGGCGTCCATGTGGAGCGGGTGGTGGTTCATGGTGAGGAGACAGAACAGGTGGTCGTCGTACTCGGTGACCGTCTTGCCCGGCCAGTGCTTGTACGTCGCCCCGACCTCGAACTCCTCGTAGGTGCGTCCGAACTGCATCGCGCTCAGGGCTCCTTAGTCGCCGGGGATCTCGAACTTCGACGTGCGCTGCATGCCGGCGGCCCGGCCCTTGCCGGAGATGACCAGCGCCATCTTGCGGCTGGCCTCGTCGATCATCTCGTCGCCGAGCATCGCGGAGCCCTTCTTGCCGCCCGCCTCGGACGTGTAGTAGTCGTACGCGTCCAGGATCAGCTCGGCGTGGTCGTAGTCCTCCTGGGAGGGCGAGAAGATCTCGTTGGACGCCTCGACCTGGCCCGGGTGCAGCACCCACTTGCCGTCGAAACCGAGAGCGGCGGCGCGCTGGGCGACCTCGCGGTAGCCGTCGATGTTGCGGATCTGCAGGTAGGGGCCGTCGATCGCCTGGAGGTCGTTGGCGCGGGCGGCCATCAGGATCTTCATCAGGATGTAGTGGTAGGCGTCCGCCGGGTAGCCGGGCGGCTGCTCGCCCACGACGAGCGACTTCATGTTGATCGACGCCATGAAGTCGGCCGGGCCGAAGATGATCGTCTCGACGCGCTGGGAGGCCGTCGCGATCTCGTTGACGTTGTTGAGGCCCTGGGCGTTCTCGATCTGCGCCTCGATGCCGATCTTGCCGACCTCGAAGCCCATGGTCTTCTCGATCTGCGTCAGCAGCAGGTCCAGGGCGACCACCTGCTGGGCCGTCTGCACCTTCGGCAGCATGATGCAGTCGAGGTTCTGCCCGGCACCCTCGACGACCGTCACGACGTCGCGGTACGTCCACTCGGTCGTCCAGTCGTTGACGCGCACGACCCTCGTCTTGCCGGTCCAGTCGCCCTCGTTGAGGAACTTGACGATGGTGTGCCGCGCCTCGGGCTTGGCCAGCGGCGCGCACGCGTCCTCCAGGTCCAGGAAGACCTGGTCGGCGGGGAGGCCCTGGGCCTTCTCCAGGAAGCGCGGGTTGCTGCCCGGTACGGCGAGACACGAGCGCCGGGGACGCAGGCGGTTGACGGTCATGCGGGGACCTCCAGGGGGTCGAGCTTGTTCGCTTTCCGGATCTCGTCGACGATGCGGCCGATGATTCCGGTGATGTCGAAGTCCTTCGGGGTGAAGACCGCTGCCACTCCGGCTGCCCGCAGCTGCTCGGCGTCCCCATTCGGGATGATGCCACCGGCGATCACCGGTATATCTGTGGCACCGGCCACACGGAGGCGGTCGAGCACGTCCGGCACGAGCTGGGCGTGCGACCCCGACAGGATCGACAGGCCCACCGCGTGCACGTCCTCGGCGAGGGCCGCGTCCACGATCTGCTCCGGGGTGAGCCGGATGCCCTGGTAGACCACCTCGAAGCCGGCGTCACGCGCGCGTACGGCGATCTGCTCGGCCCCGTTGGAGTGTCCGTCCAGGCCCGGCTTGCCCACCAGGAACCGCAGTCTGCCGGTGCCGAGGTCCTTCGCCGTCTCCTCGACCCGTCGGCGCACCTCGGACATCGCCGAACCTTCCTCCGCGGGCACCGCGACCGGCGCCGAGGAGACGCCCGTGGGGGCGCGGAACTCGCCGAACACCTCGCGCAGGGCCCCCGCCCACTCGCCGGTCGTGACCCCGGCGCGGGCGCACTCCAAAGTGGCCTCCATCAGGTTGTCGGTGCCCTTGGCGGCCTCCTTCAGCCTGTCCAGCGCCTTGCAGGGGCGCGGATGGTTGAAGGGTGCCTGGTAGCGGGTGTCGCGCCAGTGCTGGAGCGAGGCGACGACCCGGGCCTCGACGGCCGGATCGACCGTCTGGATGGCCGTGTCGAGGTCGGCGGTGAGCGGATTGGGCTCGGTCGTCTCGAAGATGTTGACGCCGACGATCTTCTCCCGGCCGGATTCGATACGGGCGCGGCGCTCGGCGTGCGAGGACACCAGCTGCGACTTCAGGTAGCCGGACTCCACGGCGGCCATCGCGCCGCCCATCTCCTGGATCCGCCCGATCTCCGTGAGGGACTCCTCGACCAGGTCGTCGACCTTCGCCTCGACGACCTTCGAGCCCTCGAAGATGTCCTCGTACTCCAGCAGGTCGCTCTCGTGGGCGAGGACCTGCTGGATGCGCAGACTCCACTGCTGGTCCCAGGGGCGGGGCAGGCCCAGGGCCTCGTTCCACGCCGGGAGCTGCACGGCACGCGCGCGTGCGTCCTTGGAGAGGGTCACGGCCAGCATCTCGAGGACGATCCGCTGGACGTTGTTCTCCGGCTGCGCCTCGGTCAGACCCAGCGAGTTGACCTGGACGCCGTAGCGGAACCGGCGCTGCCGGGGGTCCTCGATGCCGTACCGCTCGCGGGTGACCTTGTCCCAGATGCGGCCGAAGGCGCGCATCTTGCACATCTCCTCGATGAAGCGGACGCCCGCGTTGACGAAGAACGAGATCCGGGCGACGACATCGCCCATGCGCTCCTGCGGCACCTGTCCGGAGTCCCGGACGGCGTCCAGGACCGCGATCGCCGTCGACATCGCGTACGCGATCTCCTGGACCGGCGTGGCGCCCGCCTCCTGCAGGTGGTAGCTGCAGATGTTGATCGGGTTCCACTTCGGGAGGTGGGAGACCGTGTACGCGATCATGTCGGTCGTCAGCCGGAGCGAGGGACCCGGCGGGAACACGTGCGTGCCCCGCGACAGGTACTCCTTGACGATGTCGTTCTGGGTCGTGCCCTGGAGCCGGGTGACGTCCGCCCCCTGCTCCTCGGCGACGACCTGGTAGAGCGCCAGCAGCCACATGGCGGTCGCGTTGATCGTCATCGAGGTGTTCATCTGCTCCAGCGGGATGTCCTGGAACAGCCTGCGCATGTCACCGAGATGCGCGATCGGCACGCCGACCCGGCCGACCTCGCCGCGGGCGAGGATGTGGTCGGAGTCGTAGCCGGTCTGCGTCGGCAGGTCGAACGCGACCGACAGACCGGTCTGGCCCTTGGCGAGATTGCGCCGGTACAGCTCGTTGGACGCCTCGGCGGTGGAGTGGCCGGCGTAGGTCCGCATCAACCACGGCCGGTCCTTCTGACGCTCGCTCATGTACGCCTCTCAGATGTCGCGGCTGTGCCTGTCGGTCCGCTCCGCCGGCGCGTCACGGAACAGGTTGATGGCGTCGATGTGCCGGGCGCGCTTCTCCTCGTCGCGCACACCGAGGCCCTCCTCGGGGGCCAGGCACAGGACGCCGACCTTGCCCTGGTGGAGGTTGCGGTGCACGTCGTAGGCGGCCTGTCCGGTCTCCTCCAGCGAGTAGACCTTCGACAGAGTGGGGTGGATCTTGCCCTTCGCGACGAGCCGGTTGGCCTCCCAGGCCTCGCGGTAGTTGGCGAAGTGCGAGCCGATGATCCGCTTCAGCGACATCCACAGGTAGCGGTTGTCGTACTCGTGGTTGTAGCCGGAGGTCGAGGCGCAGGTGACGATGGTGCCGCCCTTGCGCGTGACGTAGACGGACGCGCCGAACGTCTCGCGGCCGGGGTGCTCGAAGACGATGTCGACGTCCTCGCCGTCGGTGAGCTCGCGGATGCGCTTGCCGAAGCGCTTCCACTCGCGCGGGTCCTGGTTGTGCTCGTCCTTCCAGAACTTGTAGTCCTCGGCGGTGCGGTCGATGATCGCCTCCGCGCCCATGGACCGGCAGATGTCCGCCTTCTGCTCGCTGGAGACGACACAGATCGGGTTGGCGCCGCCGGCCAGCGCGAACTGGGTGGCGTACGAGCCGAGGCCGCCGCTCGCGCCCCAGATCAGCACGTTGTCGCCCTGCTTCATGCCGGCGCCGTTGCGGGAGACCAGCTGCCGGTAGGCGGTGGAGTTGACCAGACCGGGGGCGGCGGCCTCCTCCCAGCTCAGATGGTCCGGCTTCGGCATCAGCTGGTTGGACTTGACGAGCGCGATCTCGGCGAGGCCGCCGAAGTTCGTCTCGAAGCCCCAGATGCGCTGCTCCGGGTCGAGCATGGTGTCGTTGTGGCCGTCGGACGACTCCAGCTCGACGCTGAGGCAGTGCGCGACGACCTCGTCGCCCGGCTTCCAGGCGTTGACGCCGGGGCCGGTGCGCAGGACGACGCCGGCGAGGTCGGATCCGATGATGTGGTACGGCAGGTCGTGCCGCTTGGTGAGCTCGCTGAGGCGGCCGTAGCGCTCCAGGAAGCCGAAGGTGGACAGCGGCTCGAAGATCGACGTCCACACGGAGTTGTAGTTGACCGAGGAGGCCATGACGGCCACCAGGGCCTCGCCCGGGCCGAGCTCGGGCAGGGGAACCTCGTCCAGGTGGAGCGACTTGCGCGGGTCCTTGTCGCGGGTGCTGATCCCCGCGAACATCTCCGTCTCGTCCTTGTGCACGGTGATCGCGCGGTACGACTCGGGGAGTGGCAGGGCGGCGAAGTCGGCCCGCGTCGCGTCCGGCGACTGGATCGCGTCCAGGATGTCCTGAGTGGTCACGGTGTTGCCTCCGGCGGTGAGCGCCCTGAGGGAGGGGCGCTGAGGGTTTCGTCGGTGTGCTGCTGAGGGTTCGGGAAGTGCCGTCGGTTCGGCGGTGGTGCTGTTCGGCAGCGCTTTGTGGCGCGGGAGGTTGCCTGTGACGCAGGCGTCCGGGCGCGCAGGCCATTGGCTTGCGGGGACAGCCGGCGTACGAAAGGTCTCTGCACGCCGGCCGCCCGGACACCTTCACGGTATGACACCCCGTGTCAGGTGGCAAGGCACTGAGTGCCAGTACCTGCCCTCAGATGAAATCTTTACGTAACAAATGAGCGATGATCGATCGAACGGGGCCGGAAATCCATCCGAAAAGAGCCCCTGACATGCCAAAACGGCCACCCGGTGGGGTGGCCGTCCGTGCAGCTGGGTGGGCGGTTCAGCGCTCCTTGAGGGCCTGCTCGATGGTGCGCATGACCTCGTCGAGCGGGGCGTCGGTACGGGCGACCGTCACCAGCACCTCGCCCTGGGGCGACACCGTCGCGGGCGCCTGCGCCGAGGGGGAGCCGGTGCTGCGGCCCGCCCCGATGCCGGTCCCGAAGGTCCGGCGGACGATCGCGAAGGCATGGTCGAGCTGGGCCTCCACATCGCCCTGGCCGCCCGCCCTGAGCCAGCGCCGCAGCACGTGGTTGTGGGCGGTGACCACCGCGGACGCGGCGACCTCGGCGAGCAGCGGGTCGTCGTTGGCGTCGTCGTCGTGCGCGTGCTCGTCGAAGTGACCGAGGAGGTAGCGGGTGAAGAGCCGCTCGTAGCGGGCCACCGACGCGATCTCCGCCTCGCGCAGGGTGGGCACCTCGCGGGTCAGCTTGTAGCGGGCGACCGAGATCTCCGGCCGGGCCGCGTACATCTTCATGACCTCCTTGATGCCACGGCACACGGTGTCGAGCGGATGCTCGTGCGCCGGGGCCGCGTTGAGCACCGCCTCGGCACGGATCAACGTGTCGTCGTGGTCGGGGAAGATCGCCTCTTCCTTGGAGCGGAAGTGGCGGAAGAAGGTGCGGCGGGCCACGCCGGCCGCGGCCGCGATCTCGTCGACGGTGGTCGCCTCGTACCCCTTGGTGGCGAACAGCTCCATGGCCGCGGCCGCCAGTTCGCGGCGCATCTTGAGCCGTTGGGCGGCCGCGCGGCTGCCCGCGGCACTCTCCGGCGCGTCGGGCGTGGCTGGTGTACGTGAGGACCTGGCGGGCTGGGGCATGACCCGAACGTACTGCATGTGCGCAGCTCGGTGCGCAGGTCCGGGGTTTCCCCCGCCCTTGACGGGCGGGGGTCCTCCGGTGGGGCCGAGCAGGCCGCCCCAGTCCCGGTCGTCCTCGTACCGGTCGGCGGCGCCGTCAGCGGCGGGCATATTCGCGGAAGCCGCGGCCGGTCTTGCGGCCGAGGCAGCCCGCGGCCACCAGGTGCTCCAGGAGCGGGGCCGGGGCGAGCCCCGGATCGCGGAACTCGCGGTGCAGGACCTTCTCGATGGCGAGGGAGACGTCGAGGCCGACGACGTCCAGCAGTTCGAAGGGGCCCATCGGGTAGCCGCCGCCCAGCTTCATCGCGGCGTCGATGTCGTCGAGGGACGCGTAGTGCTCCTGGACCATCTTGATCGCGTTGTTGAGGTACGGGAACAGCAGCGCGTTGACGATGAAACCGGCCCGGTCTCCGCAGTCGACGGCGTGCTTCTTGATCCGTCCGCACACATCGTGAACCGTCGAGTGGACGTCCTCGGCCGTCAGCACCGTACGGACGACCTCGACCAGCTTCATGGCCGGCGCCGGGTTGAAGAAGTGCATCCCGATCACGTCCTGCGGACGCGAGGTGGCGCGGGCGCAGGCGACGACCGGCAGCGAGGACGTGGTCGTGGCGAGGACGGCGCCCGGCTTGCACACCTTGTCCAGCGTCGCGAACAGCTGCTGCTTGACCGCGAGGTCCTCGGCGACCGCCTCGACGGCCAGGTCGACGTCGGCGAAGGCGTCGTAGGACCCGGCGGGGGTGATCCGCTCCAGGGTCCGCGCGGCGGCCTCGGCGGTCATCCGGCCCTTGTCGACGGAGCGGGCCAGGTTCTTGCCGATACGGGCCTTCGCCGTCTGCGCCTTCTCCTCGCTGCGGGCGGCCAGGACGACGTCGTAGCCCGCCTTGGCGAACACCTCGGCGATGCCGGAGGCCATGGTGCCGGAACCGGCGACGCCGACGCCGCGCACCGCACGGCCCGGGGAGCCGGCCCCGTCGGACACGGGCGTCAGCGCGTCCGGGACGACCGTCGCGCTGCCCGGCGCCTCGTAGGTGTAGAAGCCGCGGCCCGCCTTGCGTCCCGTCAGACCGGCCGCGCTGAGCTGCCCCAGGATCGGGGCGGGCGCGTGCAGCCGGTCGCGGGACTCGGCGTACATGGCCTCCAGGACCGTACGGGCCGTGTCGACGCCGATCAGGTCGAGCAGCGCGAGCGGGCCCATCGGCAGTCCGCAGCCGAGCCGCATCGCGGCGTCGATGTCCTCGCGGGAGGCGTAGCGCGACTCGTACATCGCGGCGGCCTGGTTGAGGTAGCCGAACAGCAGCCCGTCCGCGACGAACCCGGGGCGGTCGCCGACCGCGACCGGCTCCTTGCCGAGGTCGAGGGCGAGGTTGGTGACGGTGCTGACGGCGGCCGGCGCGGTCAGCACCGAGGAGACCACCTCGACCAGCTTCATGGCGGGCGCCGGGTTGAAGAAGTGCAGGCCGAGCACCCGCTCGGGGCGCGCCGACTCGGCGGCGAGCCGGGTGACGGACAGGGCGTTGGTCCCGGTCGCGAGGATGGTCTCCGGCCGCACGATCCCGTCGAGTTCACGGAAGATCTGCTGCTTGATCTCGTACGACTCCGGCACCACCTCGATCACCAGGTCGGCGTCGGCCGCCGCGCGCAGGTCGGTGGAGGTGCGGACCCGGGCGAGGGTGTCGGCGCGCTCCTCGGCGGTGAGCCGGCCGCGGTCCACGGCGCGGGCGGTGGAGGCCTCCAGGGCGGCGTGCGAACGGGCCGCCTGGGCTTCGCTGATGTCGATGCCGATCACCTCGCGGCCGGCCCTGGCGAGGACCTCGGTGATACCGGTGCCCATGGTGCCGAGGCCGATCACGGCGATCGTGCGGAGCGGGGAAGCAGGGGTGTGGGACAGGGGAGTGGCCATCGCGGGACTCCAGAAAAGAGGGTGACGACTGGGAACGCCCCCGGGTGCGCCGGGAGACCTCTGGGAGGTCCGGGCGCACCGGGTGCCGAAGAATCGAGTGCGGGTGTTGCCGGGCTGCGAGCGCACACGCCCGGTTCCGGTTGCCGGGAGCGCGCACACGCCCACCGAGCGAACGGGAGATCCGACCGGCCCTGTCCCGTGGCCGGGTCGTACAGCGGTACGAGGTACCGAACCGACTTCTCTCACGGAGGCTGCGTCACCAGGCCGCCGTGAGAGGTGCAGCGAGTGGGTGACTCGCTCGTCTGAGCTTAACCGGTCGGTAACGAGCGCGCCAGCCCTGCTTCTGTGACGTGTCCCGCCTCGCGCCCCGGGCCGCCCGGGGGTCACGAACGGCCGTCCGACGGGTCCTTGCGGCGGAGATGGAGGTAGACGGGGACGCAGGCGCCGACGCCCGCGACGCCGACGCCGGCCAGTCCGACGTACACCCCGGCCAGGACGGAGTGGTGGGCCAGCTGCTGGATGCCCAGACAGACGGCGACGAGGGAGCCGGTGATCAGCAGGGCGACGGTCGTCCTGACGGCGAGGAGCGCGCGGCGCGCACGGCGCACGGCGCGGGGTTCGCCGCCGGCCCTCGGGCGCGGGCTCGGTATGGCCGTGGGCGGATGCCCGTCCGGCGCGCCGTCGTGCTCGGTGACGTTCTCGTTCCCTGGGGTGCCGTGGGTGGCCATCGTCGTGCGCTTTCTGTGCGGGTGGATCGGGGTGGGGCGCGGGTGCGCCACCGCTCCGGGCGCTCGGGCCGGGAGCGGCGGCGCCGTCAGGGCGTCAGCCGGCCAGTGCCTCCGCGCCCTCGAGTGGTGGCGCGTAGGTCCGGCCGCCGCGCACGGGCGGACCGACGGTGCCCTCCCTGCGGGATCCGCGGGCGGGAACACCGCTGTCGTGAGTGCCGCGTTCGCGGCCCTCGTCGTGTTCCCGCGCCGGTGCGGCCTCGGGTCGGCTGCCCTCCCCGTGGAGCATCCGGCCCAGGACGACGAGGCGGGCGACCGCCCCGGCCGGCAGGTGCCGCAGGACGAGCAGGGCTCGTCCCGCGGTGAACCCCTCGCGGGCGGCGGTGTCGAAGTACAGCGGTGACGCCCACGGGGCCTCCCGGGGATCGCCCCCCTGGGCCCGCCGCCGGATCTCGGCCTCGATGTCCTCGAAGTACCGGGCGTCGGTCTCCAGCCACTCCTGCGGAGTGGGCGGAGCGGCATGGTCGATCAGACGTGCCGTGCGACGGTACGCCGTCACCTGGGGCATGCCTTCTCCTTTCTTCGTTCGGTCTCGACGTCGAAGAAGCCCTTCTCGAGCTCCTCCACACAGACGCCGGCAGCTGTCAGGCGTTTCCTGGCCCGCTTCATGAGCCTGCTGGTCCACCCCTGCGACCGCCCCAGGACCCCGGCGGCCCTGGCGTTGGTCCAGCCCAGGACGGCCACGAGCCGGTAGACCGCCCGCTCCCGCTGTGGCAGGTCGTCGACCGCGACCAGCCAGGGGCGGAACCCGTCGTCCACCTCGCCGAACCGGAAGCCGTACAGGGAGGTGAGGGGTATCAGGTGCACCTGGCCCGGGCCGGGGCGGCCCGCGTGCTCCCGCATGGCGTCGGCCGCGAGCTGCATGCTGACGTCCATGAGCCGCTCGTACGCCTCCTCGAGGCCGATGTCCGCGGGCAGGCGGGGCAGGGTCCTGGCGAAGGTCTCCAGGGTGATGGCCGCGACGTTGCAACGCGGGTCGTCGTAGGCCTCGAACGTGTCGAACTGCACCTGATGGAACAGATTGAGCATCAGTTCCCGGTGGTGGGACGGGTCGAGAGACAAAGTCGGACTCATTCGTTCAGGGCCCTTCGGACAAGAAACGACGGCGCCGCCGGCGCCTCGGTGCAGGAGCTCTCCGGCTCGCATCGATGGGTCACATCATCAGGGGGGTGGCCGGGGACCCTTTCCTGTCGGTCCCTCTGTCATCTGATGACTCGTTACTTATCAGTAGCAACGCTTCTTGATCGCTTTCTGGCAGCCCGCTGTGCGTGGCCAGGGGCAGGTGGGAGCGTGTCGACGGAAGCCGCTCCGCTGGTGATCGGGCGGCTCCGTCGCACTGTTGACCGGGATAGTACTGATGCCGCTGGTCATGTCTTTCTGCTGCCGGGATTCACCCTCGCGAACGATCGCCATTCGAAAAGTCGCCGAACATAGTCACCGCTGAGCGGAGTTGTTCCTTCTCCTTGCTCCGGCTGTCCGAGGCGCGCGTCATTGCCGCACGTCACTGGTCACAACGGGGTCGCGGAAGAGAGGGTCCCGCGCGCCTCCGGGGAAGGGCGGGAGAGCGGGTGCGCCCCCGGCGGGGCTCGCGACACGGCAGGCGATGCGCCCGCTCGTGCTTCCGTGCGCCCTCGCGCGCCGGACGGCCGCCGGGCCCACGGCCACCGCCCCGGGACCTGTCCTAGGCTCGGCCCCATGGACGAAGAGTTGCGGGCGCTCACGGAGCGCTTACGGAGGGAGTCGGGTGGCGCCGCGCTGTACGAGCGGCTGGCGGGCACACCGGACCACGACGAACTGGCGGGCGTGCTCACCGAGTCGGGGCGGCCGCTGTGGGCCCGGGAGGTCGCCGCCTTCCGGCTGGGACTGGTGGGGGACCGGCGCGCCTTCGAGGCGCTCGTCCTGTTCCTCAACCACCGCGACCCGCCCCGCTGCGCCTCCGCCGCCTACGCCCTGGCCCGCCTCGGCGACCCCCGCACCGCGCGCGCTGCGGCCACCCTCGCCACCAACGAACTGCGCGTCGCCTACGCCCTGCACCCCGTCCGGCTGCTGGTCGAACTGCGCGCGCCGGAGTCCGTGCCCGCGCTGATCACCACGCTCCGGCGGCGGCTGACCCCCCACGATCCCTACCGGCGGGTGGCGCTCGCCTGCGTGGAGGGCCTCGGCGCGCTCGGTGACGACCGCGCCCGCGCCGTACTGAACGAGGCCCTCGCGCATCCGGCGCTCGCGGAGGCGGCCGTGCACGCGCTGGCGCGGATTCCCCGGCAGCGGTGAGCCGCCGGGGACGGGTGCTCAGCCGCGGAAGCCCAGCAGTCCGTGCAGGGTGACGCCGCGGGCCGTCCGGGAGGCGGCCTCGGAGCCCAGCGGCCGGGGGTCGGGCCGGGCCGCGCACACCGCGTCGACCGAGCCGGTGCCGCGCGGGACCGTGCCGTCGGCCAGGTACTTCGCGAGGTGCTGGTCCAGGCAGGTGTTCCCGCTCAGTGTGACGCCGTGGTTCCCGCCGCCCTGCTCGACCACGAAGCTTGAACCGTGCAGCAGGGCGTGGACCAGCGCGCCGCCCTCGTAGGGGGTGGCCGCGTCGTTCGTCGCCTGGAACAGCAGGGCCGGCGGCGGCTCCCAGTTGGTGATGTCCACCGGACCCCGCGACCTGGTCGGCCAGAACGCGCAGGGCGCGTTGTACCAGGCGTTGTTCCAGGTCATGAAGGGCGCCTTCCGGTAGGTCGCCCAGTTGTCCCAGCGCCACTCGTGCCAGTCCCGCGGCCAGGAGGCGTCACGGCACTGCACCGCGGCGTAGACGCTGTAGCCGTTGTCCCCGGCGGCGTCGACGGCGGCGAAGCGCTCGTACGCCTTCACCAGCGGGCCGCTGTCCCCGTGGCGCGCGTACGCCGCGAACGCCGCGGCGAGGTGCGGCCAGTAGCCGTTGTAGTAGCCGCCGGGCAGGAAGGTGTCCTCCAGCTCCGCGGCGCCCACCTTGCCGCCGGCCGGCTTCCCGGCGAGATCCGCCCGCATCGCGTACCAGCGGGCCTCGACCCGCTCCGGGTCCGTGCCGAGCCGGTAGACGTCGTCGTGCTTCGCGATCCACGCCATCAGGGCGCGGTGACGGTCGTCGAAGGCGAGGTCCTGCGTCAGGTTGTCGTCGTACCAGACGCCCGTGGGGTCGACGATCGAGTCCAGCACCAGCCGCCGCACCCGCTGCGGGTAGAGCTTCGCGTAGACCGCGCCGAGGTAGGTGCCGTACGAGTAGCCGAAGTAGCTGAGTCTCGGCGCGCCGGTCGCCGCGCGGATCGCCTCCATGTCGCGTACGGCGCTGAGCGTGTCGATGTACGGCAGCACGCGCGCGTACTTCGTGCGGCACGCCTCGGCGAAGGCCCGCGCCCGCTTCAGGTTGGCCCGCTCGGCGGCCGCGCCGGCCGGCACCGGGTCCGGGCGCACGGGGGCGAAGTGCCCCGGCCGGCAGTTCAGCGCGGGCCTGCTCCTGCCCACGCCGCGCGGGTCGAAGCCGATGACGTCGTACTGGGCGGCCACCGCCTTCGGCAGCGCCGAGGCGACGAAGGAGGCGAGGGACAGCCCGCTTCCGCCGGGGCCGCCGGGGTTGACCAGCAGCGGCCCCTGGTACGTCTTCGCGGTGTGCGGGACCCGGGACAGCGCCAGGGTGATCCGCTCGCCCCCCGGGTCGTCGTGGTCGAGCGGCACCTCGAGGGAGGCGCACTGGAGTTTCGGCTGGCCGGTGGTGCCGCACTTCTTCCAGGCGACGTTCGCCGCCCGGACGGCGGGCGAGCCGGTCGCACCGGCGGGCGCGGCGGTGATCGTCCCGGCCACGACGGCGGCGGCGGCGCACAGCACGGCTGCGCGTTTGTTCATGGACTGCTCCCGGAACGAAAGGCGGCCTGGGTGGTCGGACCGTGCAGGTCACGGCCCACGCCGCATCGTTCCGGAAAGATCGTCCGGAAGAACCCGATCTGGTCGTACTTGACCCGATCGGGTCGCCGGATGCGCTCGGACGCGCTCAGATCAGGGTGAGCTGGGTCGGCCCGGGCGCGGTGGGCTCCTCCTCCTGTTCGGGCGGCCGGATCCGGCGGGGCATCCCCGCGTGCGCGGGGCCGATGCCGTACTCCTGGGCCAGCTCGTGCACCTGACGGGTGATCCGCCGCTGGTACCACTTCGGGGCGTAGGAACCGTCCGCGTACAGCCGTTCGTAGCGGCGCACCAGGTGCGGGTGGTGCTGTCCGAGCCAGGCCATGAACCACTCGCGGGCGCCGGGGCGCAGATGCAGCACGAGCGGGGTCACCGAGGTCGCCCCCGCCGCGGCGATCGCCCGCACGGTGGCCCGCAGCCGGTCCGGTGCGTCGGAGAGGAACGGGATCACCGGCGCCATCAGCACACCCACCCTGATGCCGTGTTCGGTGAGGGTCCGTACGACGTCCAGCCGGCGTTCCGGGGCGGGCGCGCCCGGCTCCACGGTGCGCCACAGGGTGGTGTCGGTGAAGCCGACCGATACGGAGATGCCGATGTCGGTGACCTCGGCGGACTGCTTCAGCAGGTCCAGGTCGCGCAGGATCAGCGTGCCCTTCGTCAGGATCGAGAAGGGGTTCGCGTGGTCGCGCAGGGCGGTCAGGATGCCCGGCATCAGCCGGTAGCGGCCCTCCGCGCGCTGGTAGCAGTCGACGTTCGTGCCCATCGCCACGTGCTCGCCGTGCCGGCGCGGTGAGGCGAGCTGGCTGCGCAGCACCTCGGGCGCGTTCACCTTGACGACTATCTGGGTGTCGAAGCCGATCCCGGTGTCCAGGTACGAGCGGCAGCAGTCTCGTCTTCTTCCCCATGCGTTTGCCGGCGAGGCTCGCCGGCGGCGGAAGAATCCGATCTGGATGGGCCTGTGCGTAGCGGGTGAAGAGGTCGGCGGGGACCGATTCGGATCGGCCGAGGTGTACCGCCAGGATGCCCACGCTCGCATCTGCCAGGCGAACTGGAGATCGGCGCACCCAGGGGGCGCTGGGCTTACTGTCAATCCCCTCGAACCGTGGAGACCTTCCTATGCAGCCAGCTCCTCGGTGAGGCTGGCCCAGTAGTCGTGTTCGTAGTCGATCGGGCTCTTGAAGCCGCACACGCTGTGTAGCCGGCGGCTGTTGTAGAAGTCGGTGATCCAGGTCGCGATCCGGATCCGGG
Source organism: Streptomyces sp. NPDC002588 (assembly GCF_040295925.1). Classification (NCBI taxonomy): domain Bacteria; kingdom Bacillati; phylum Actinomycetota; class Actinomycetes; order Kitasatosporales; family Streptomycetaceae; genus Streptomyces; species Streptomyces sp. NPDC002588. Next base: position 2,644 of record NZ_JBEOWF010000007.1, on the reverse strand, counting down.
CCTCTGCTCGGGTGGCGAAGGTGTGCCGGTGGATGTACTCGACTTTCAGCACGCTGTTGAACGCCTCGCTGACGGCATTGTCGAAGCACGAGCCGACCCGGCCCATGGACTGGAAGACGCCCAGTCGGCGGCAGGCCCGGCGGAACCTCCGTGAGCCGTACTCGCTGCCGCGGTCCGTGTGGAAAATGACACCGCGCACGTCGCCACCGCGGGTCGCCGCGGCCATGTGCAGGGCGGCGACGACCAGTTCGGCATCGTGGCGAGCGCCCATCGCATAGCCCAGCAGGCGGCGGGAGAACAGGTCGATGACCGTAGCCAGGTACAGCTTGCCCTCACCGGTTTCGATCTGTGTCATGTCCCCGCACCAGACCAGGTCGGGTGCCTCGGCGGTGAATTCGCGGCGCACGAAGTCCGGGGCGGCCGGCCGTTTCCCCGGCCGGGTCAGCCCCGCCGACCGCGCACCTTCCGTGCGACCAGGCCGAGCTCGGCCATGAGCTTCGCGATGGTGTTCACCGAGACCCGCCAGCCCTGCCTCACCAGCCTGATCCAGATCTTCGGCGAGCCGTAGGTGCCGCCGGAAGTGTCGAACTCCTCCTTCACCGCTTCGATCAGGTGCTGCCTGCGCAGCTCACGGCGGGTGGGCTGGTGGGTGCGGTGCTTGTAGAACCACGACTCGCTGACGCCCAGGGCACGGCAGGAGACGCGGTGCGAAATGCCGTGTTCGGTCCTGAAGTCGCTGATCACCCCGACGACGGACGCCGGGTCCGCCACGGCTACTTCACCCACAGGACCATGCAGCGTCTGAGGACATCACGCTCCATGACCAGTTCCTTGTTGTCCCGCTTGAGCTGGGCGTTCTCCCGCCGCAACCGCTCCAGCTCGTCATTCCCGCCGGCCGGTACGGTCCCTGCCCGACGGGCGCGGGAGACCCAGCTCGCCAGGGTGGTCTCGTTGATCCCCAGGTCCTCGGCGACCTCGGCGACCTCGGCGATCGTCTTGCCGGTCTCCGTGACGATCCGTACAGCCCTCTCACGGAACTCCGGATCGAACTTCCGTCGCTTCTCCGCCATGACTCCCAACTTCCCCTGCAGTCACGGTCTTCACGCTACGAGGGGAGGGACACACCGAGGCCCGCACGAACACGGCATACCCGCAAGAACAGAGGGGCAAGAACAGGCAACTCTTCCCCGGAACGGCCGTGGCGCCACCAGCGACGCGGCCGCCCGCATGTCCGCGGCGAAACCGAGGCTGTTGCGCTCATGACAAACCATTGCCTCATCTACTAAGCTCCTTAACCGGTTCGTTTCCGTGAATCGACTGGAGTCCCATTGGCATGCCTTGCCGCATGCCGTCCAGCCTGAACGGTCAGTCACCACCGCACACTCGCACGGTAGTTCGTGACCTTGGACAGGCTGTCGATGAAGGGGCCCGTCCGAGGCCGCGTGTGGCTTTCATCCCCCCCAACCACAGAGGAGACCCCTCGTGCGTCTGAAGCTACTCGCCGCCGTCACCGCAGCGGCCGCCGCCACCCTGACGTTCAGCACCTCCGCCCAGGCCAACCACTCCTGGGGCGGCTACCACTGGGCGCGCACCGCCAACCCGTTCACACTCAAGCTCGGCAACAACGTGTCCTCGGCCTGGACGAGCTACCTGAACACCGCCTCCAGCGACTGGTCCAGCTCCAGCGACCTGGACACCTCCGTGGTGGCCGGCTCGACGACCGGCAGCACCTGCGCCGCGACCACCGGACGGGTCCAGGTCTGCAACAGCACCTACGGAACCACCGGCTGGCTGGGCGTAGCCTCCATAACCCTCTCCGGCGGCACCCACATCAACTCCGGCACGGTCAAGGTCAACGACACCTACTTCAACACTTCGACGTACAACACGCCGTCGTGGAGAACCATGGTGATGTGCCAGGAGGTCGGCCACACCTTCGGGCTGGACCACCAGGACACGAACCAGACGAACACGAACCTGGGCACCTGCATGGACTACACGAACAACCCCGACGGTCCGCCCAGCAACCTCCACCCCAACAGCCACGACTACAGCGAACTCTCCACCATCTATTCCCACCTCGACTCGTCGAGCACGGTCAACGGGTCGGAGGCCGTGAAACAGGTCGGCAACGACAAGGCGAGCTGGGGCAAGCGAGTCGCACGTTCCGAGCACGCCGACACGTATGTCCGCGACTTCGGCAACGGCAAGTCAGTCGTCACCTTCGTGATCTGGGCCGACTGATACCCCACCGTCGATGAAGGGGTGGCCGGAGCGATCCGGCCGCCCTGCGCATCTGGGATTCACGTCTGCGCAGTCAGTGCGCTTTTCCGGACTACCGGTAAGACGGTGTCCTATGTGGTGAGGCGGACGAGTCGCTTGTAGCAGCAGACGGCTGCGGCGAGGCCGAGAAAGGCCAGGTAGTTGCGGGAGTGGCGTTCGTAGCGGGGGCTGAGTCGGCGGTAGCCGGACAGCCACGAGATCGTCCGTTCGATCACCCACCTGCGGCGGCCCAGCCGTTCGCCGGACTCGATGCCTTTGCGGGCGATGCGCACGCCGATGCGCTTGCCGCGTAACCATTTCCGCAGGTGAGGGATGTCGTAGGCCTTGTCGGCATGCAGGCGTTGAGGCTTGAAGTGGCGGC